>CAYUVU010000102.1:0-8083 GCA_964448205.1 uncultured Acidobacteriota bacterium | reverse complement strand
TGGCGTCGCGGATGTGTCGCCGGATGTGGTTCTCACTTTCGGGGATCGCGTCCAAGTGCAAGACAAGACAGTCGGTTACGCGACAGCCATCGCGGAGCGGAGCGCCGCGCGTGCCGGTCTGGAGACCGGCGTTCCAAGCCGGTGCGCCACCCTGCCGGGTTGGAGAGCGGGAGCCCCTTCCTACTGCTCCAGGGACTTCCGGAACGCCTCGATCGTGATCTCGGCGCGGCGGGCGACCAGCGCCTGCCCGTTCGAAATCGTCCGGTCGAGCGGGTCGAGCGGGACGCCGTTGATCTCGAACAGCCCCGCGTCCCGGCGCTCGCGCGTGCGGATCGATCCCGGATCCACGGTCGCCATGATCGCGTCGTAGTGGTAGTCGTCGTGGATCCCCGCGCGGGAGGCGGACTGCACGTCGGGCTCCTGATGCACCCCGAGTTCCTTGAGTTGCTCGAAACTCCAGATGTCTTCCGTGTAGTACTCGGGAATGTGATGGAGCCGGACGCCGGGATGCGGCGGTTCGGCGTTCCAGCGCTCCGCGACGGCGGCCATCCCGCGCTGGTTCCCGCCGCTGTCGCCGATCATCAGGACGTCGGTGAACCCGCTGGTGGCGAGACTCCGCGCCACGTCGGTGAGCACCATCTCGAAGGTCTCCCGGGTGAGGCTGAACGTCCCGGGGAAACGCATGTGGCCGGTCGGCGGGTCGTGATCGCCCTCCGGCACCAGCTTGATGATGGGAGCGACCAATGCGTCGCCGAGCCGCCGCGCGATGGCCTCGCTGGTGGCCCGCAGCACCACGTTGTGCTTTCCGGTGACGACGTAGGGACCGTTCTGTTCGATCCCCCCGGTCGCGACGATCGCGGTGGTGGCGCCGTCCGCGATGCGGTCGCGGACCTCCATCCAGGTGAGTTCCTCGATGAAGACGCTGTCGAAGGCGGCGATGGGACGCTCCGCGTCGAGGGCGTTCCAGGGATGGTCCTGGGGCCCGCAGCCGAGAGTCAGGAGCGACAAGAAGAGAACGAAGAACGACCGTGAAGACATCGGGGCCATTGTCAGCGGGGGTGAGCCGGGACGCAACCGCGTCGCCGAATCAGGTTCGGCTACGCGGAAACACGGGGACGGGACCGGCCGGGCGGAGACCGACGCGCTGACCGGGCCGGAGGAGCCCCTGCCAGATCTCGCGGGCCGGGGACCGGGCGGCGATCGAGCGGCCTGACGGGAGCCGCGCCTCGATGAGCTGGAAGGCCCCGTGGAAGGCCGCCCGGGTCAGTACCGCGACGGGGGAGCCGGCGCGCTCTTCTTCCGCGAAGGGCTCCACGAGCAGCCCGTCGAGCGGCAGCAGCACCTCGACGGGGCCCTCGGGAGGCTTCCCGCCGGAAGCCGGGGGCAGGATCTCCACCCGGCCGATCTCGCAGAGCGCCGTCTTCCCGTCGCTCTCCCCGGAGAGGAAGTTGGTCTCCCCCAGGAACTCGGCGCCGGCGCGGCTTCCGGGGTCCCGGGCGAGTTCCTCGGGCCGGCCGGACCGGACCACCCTGCCGTCGAGCAGCAGGACCACCTGGTCGGCGAGCAGGAACGCCTCTTCCCGGTCGTGCGTCACCAGGACGGCGGTTGCGTCCAGCCGCCGGAGGAGCTGGGCCACCTCCTCCCGCACGCCGGCCCGGCGGGGCGCGTCGAGGTTGGAGAAAGGCTCGTCCAGCAGCACCACCGCCGGCTCGGGCGCGAGAGCGCGGGCGAGCGCCACCCGCTGTTGTTCTCCGCCCGAGAGTTCGTGGGGCCGGTGACCGGCGACCTCCGAGAGCCCCACCATCTGGAGCGCTCCCCAGGCTTTGGTCAGGCCCGCCGGGCCGGGAACGCCGAAGGCCACGTTCTCGAGGGCCGAGAGATGCGGGAAGAGCGCGTACTCCTGGAACACGAGGCCCACGCGCCGCGATTCCGGAGGAACGAACACCCCCGGTCCGGTCACCGTCTGTCCGAGCACCCGGACCTCTCCGGCATCCGCCGTCTCCAGGCCGGCCACGATCCGCAGGAGGGTCGTCTTGCCGCCGCCGCTGGGCCCGAGGACCGCCGTGAGACTCCCGGGGGGGACGTCCAGATCCACTCCGGCGAGCACGGGGCGGTCCGGGTCCAGTCTTCCGTTGCTGAGAAAGCGCTTCTCGATGGCGCGGCAGCGAAGCGCCGCCTCCCGGGGGGCCCCGGCGTCAGCGCCAGCCATCAGCGCACCGCCGGACGGAGCGGCCGTCCGGGGCGGAGCACGACGAGCAGCGTCGCCGCGCAGAAGAGCAGCAGGACCAGCGAAGCCGCTGCCGCCCGGCCGAGTTCGACGTTCTCCGCCGCGCTCCAGACCGTGGTCGCCAGGGTGGCGTAGCCGGTCGGCGCCAGCATGAGGGTGGCGGGCAGTTCCTTGACGCTGGTCAGGAACACGAGTGCGAGGCCGGAAGCGAGGCCGGGCCCCAGCAGCGGCAACGTGATCCGCCAGTGGCGGCGCAGCCAGCGGGCGCCCAGAGACCGCGCCGCGTCATCGAGCCGCGGGCTGAGCGGTCCCAGGGTCGCCTCCACCGGCGCGATCGCCTGCGGCAACATGTGGACCGCATAAGCGAAGACCAGCAGCGCGAGCGTCTGGTAGAGGAACGGCGCGACGTTCACCGCGAAGAACACGAGCGACAGTCCGACGACCAGTCCCGGCAACCCGAAACCGATGTGCGAGATGGCGCGTAGCGCGGAGCTGCGCTTCGACGGAAAACGGACGGTCAGAAAGGCGACCGGAATGGCCAGCGCGGTCGTCGCGACCGCGGCGAGCAGCGATACCAATCCCGTTCGTCCCAGCGCGGCGAAGAGCCCCGTCATGGCCCCCGCGGGCGCCTGGATCAGCCAGTAGAGGCACACGCCGACCGGCAGGACCAGCGCCGGCAGAAGCACGCCGGCGCAGAGGGCCAGTCCCGCCCACTTCCAGCCGCCGAGCGCCTGGATGCGGGGCGGCCGGGACTGGGTGGCCCCCGGAGACGGACCGGAGGCGCGCTCGAACCGGCTCGCCGCGGCCAGCACCAGCAGGGTGGCGAACACCAGGAGAAGGGCGAGTCCCGCGGCGGTGTGGCGATCCAGCGATCCGCGGACCTGGTTGTAGATGGCCCAGGTGAAGGTCTCGTAGCGCAGCAGGGAGACGGCGCCGAAGTCGCTCAGCGTGTAGAGGGCCGCCAGCAACCCACCCGAGAGGAGCGCGGTCGAGAGGAGCGGCAGGGTCACCCGCCGGAACCGCCGCCAACGCCCGGCTCCCAACACCCGGGCGGCGTCCTCGAGCGAGGCATCCATCACCGCGAAGCGGGCGCGCGCCGCCAGGTACACGTAGGGGTAGTTGAGCAGCACAAGCACCAGGAAGGCGCCCGGAAAACCATAGATCTCGGGAAGCCGCTCCCATCCCGTGACGGGCTCGAGCGCGCGCTGGAGGAGGCCGCGTGGTCCCAGCGCGGTCGCCACCGTGAAGGCCGCCACGTAGGACGGCACCGCGAGCGGGAGCGCCAGCAGTCCGGTCAGGACGCGCCGGCCCGGCAGATCGGTTCTCGCGGTCAGCCAGGCGAGCGGCAGCCCCAGTCCCGCCGACCCCAGGGCAACGGCCGCGGTCAGGAGCAGCGTCCTCCCGGCGATCCCGAAACTGCGCTCGCGCAACAGCACGTCGAACAGCCCGCCGCCGGCCACCGCCCGCCCCGCCAGATAGACGAGCGGCAACAGGCACATCGCCGCGACCACGATGCCGGCGGCGCGGAGGCGCCGCGACGGCCAGCGGGTTCGGTGGGCCGGAATGCTCACGGTGCCCGAACGGTAGCCGTCCCGCGGGTTTCGCCGGCTTGCGGCCAGCGGCGCCGGTCCTGAGGGTCGGCGCTCCCTAGATGGCTCCTACTTCGCGGAGAAGATCGAGCGTTCCCCGCAGGTCGTCGAGGTCCCCGAGTTCGAGGTCCGGAGGGCTGATTTCGGAGAGCGGCGTCACGGCCGGATCCGTGGCGATCCCCGGAACCAGCGGGTACTCGTAGGTCTCACCGGCGAAGCGCTCCTGCACCGCCTCGGTGAGCAGGTACGCCAGGAAACGCTCGGCGGCCGCGGGGTTGGCCGCGGTGTTGACCACCCCCCCGCCGGAGATGTTGATGAGGCCTCCGGCGCCCCCTCCGCGGGGGCTCACCGTCCGGGCCGCAAACTCGTCTCCGTGCTGCACCAGGAACCGGAAGAGGTAGTAATGGTTCGACAGCGCGAGTTCCACCTCGCCGTCCGCCACCGCCTGGTAGATGGCCGAGTTGTTCGGGTACGCCACCGGCTCGTTCGCGAGCACTCCCTCGAGCCAGGCGCGGGCGGCGTCCTCCCCCTCGAGCAGCCGGACCGCGGTCACGAACGCCTGGAAGGATCCGTTGGTGGGCGCCCAGCCGATCCGGCCCTTCCAGCGCGGGTCGGTGAAGCCCTGGATGGTGTCCGGCAGGTCCTCGGGGGTCAGGAGTTCGGTGTTGTACACGAACACCCGCGCGCGTCCGGTGGTCCCCACCCAGCGGCCGCTCGGGTCCCGGAACCGGGCCGGAACCCGGTCGAGGATGGAGTCCGGGAGCGGGCTCAGGCGGCCTTCGCTGGCGAGCTGGCCGAGCGCGCCCGCGTCCTGCCCGTAGTAGACGTCCGCCGGACTCTGGTCGCCCTCTTCCAGAATCTGGGCGGCCAGGTCGGCGGTGCCGCCGTAGCGGATCTCCACCCGGATGCCGGTCTCCGCCTGGAACGCCTCGACCACCGGGCCCACGAGCGATTCGCCCCGCCCGCAGTAGATCGTCAGCGTCTCGGGTTCGGGAGCGCCCGTGCAGCCGGCGGCCGCAACGAGGACAATTGCGGCGGCCGCCAGCTTCCCGAACCGGGTGGCGGAAGGCTTCTTTTCGATATTGAAAATGGGTTTCATAGTTGATAACTCTAGCAGAACCGCCGGCGTGGCGCGGGTCTTGCTGCCTGCCCTCTCGTGATCCTTCCGACGCGCCGCCTGGCCGCCACCCTGGCCGCCGTTTCCTTCGCCGCCCTGCCTGAGGCGGCGGGCGCGCAGATCGAACTCGAACGGCGGGTCTCCGAGGTCTACCGGACCGCGAGCCCCGCGGTGGTGAACATCACCGCCCAGATCCAGAGCTACGACTGGTTCCGCGGCCAGGTCACCCAGGAGGGCTCCGGTTCGGGATTCGTCTACGACTCCCGGGGCCGGATCGTCACGAACTACCACGTGGTGGAGGGAGCGGACCAGCTTCAGGTCACCTTCGCCGACGGTGAGGTGCGGGACGCCCGGCTCGTGGGCGCCGATCCCACGAACGATCTCGCGGTGCTCGAGCTGGCTTCCGGCGCCGGCGATCCGAAGCCGTTGACGCTGGGAGACTCCGACGCTCTCGAAGTGGGACGCTTCGTGGTGGCGATCGGACATCCCTTCGGCCTCGACCAGACCCTCACCACCGGAGTGGTGAGCGGCCTCGGACGCGTCATCGAGAGTCCCGACCAGGGATTCATCGGGGAGATCATCCAGACCGACGCGGCGATCAACCAGGGCAACTCGGGCGGCCCGCTGCTCGATCTCGACGGACGGGTGGTGGGCGTGAACAGCGCCATCGTGAGCCCCACCGGGACCTCGGCCGGCATCGGCTACGCCATTCCCGCCACCACGCTGGCGAGGGTGGTGCCGGAACTCATCGAAAACGGCAGGTATCCCCATCCCCATCTGGCCATCTCGGTGCAGGAGATTCCCGAGCGGTTCGCCCGCGCTTTCCGGCGCTCGGGAGTTCCCGCTCCCTCGGGGGGCGGCTTGATGATCCGGGCCATCGCCCGCGGCGGTCCGGCCGACCGTGCGGGTCTGCGGGGCGCCGGCAGCATGGGTCGGATCGGCAACATCCGGTTCCGCTACGGGGGGGACTACCTGCTGGCCGTCGACGGGCAGGCCGTCGCAACGGAGCGCGATCTCCTGCTGCTTCTCGAGACGAACTACCGGGTCGGCGAAGAGGTCGCGCTGCGGGTCTGGCGGGACGAGCGCGAACTCGAAGTCCGGGTCCAGCTCATCGATCGCGACACGGTCATGCGCCGTCGGCGGCGCCGCTAGCGCTCCGTCCGGACCTTCATCAGGCGCGCGACCGCGAAACCGGAAACGACCGCCAGGACCGCCCACGACAGGGTGACCGCGAGACCGCGGCCGAAGAGCACGGCGCCGGCACCGAAGAGCACCGAATAGACCATCACGCACGCCACCGGCCAGGCCAGGAACGCACGCCCGGACGGCTCGGGGCGCGTCCGCGTACGCGCGTAGGCGGCGCTCCAGCCGGCCCGCGGCGGCCGCGTGCGCTCGACGAAGCGATCCAGCGTCCCGCTCGACTCGGCCGGCGTCAGCAGCGTGACGCCCAGCCAGATCACCGTGGTGGCGGCGAGGCCGATCACGAGCCCCTGGATCGACCCCGGTTCGATCCCGAGCAGCGGGAGGGAAGCCGCCACCGCGAGCGATCCCGCCATGGCGGCGATCTCGCTCCAGGCATTGATCCGCCACCAGAGCCAGCGGGCGATGAAGAGCGGCCCGGTGCCGGCGCCGATCTGGAGGAGCAGCCCGAAGCCTCCCCGGGCGGTGTCGATGAAGAGGGTGAGCAGTCCCGCCGCCGCCATCAGCAGGACGGTCGCGACGCGCGCCACCGCCACGGACTCCCGGGCCCCGGCCGCCGGCCGGGCGAACCGCCGGTACACGTCCTCCACCACGTAGGACGCTCCCCAGTTCAGGTGCGTGTCCACGGTGGACATGTAGGCCCCGGCAAGCGACGCGGCGGCCAGCCCGAGGAGACCCGGCGGCAGCAGCCGGAGCATGAGCGGATAGGCGAGGTCGTCGCCGACGAGCGCCGGGTCGAGGCCGGGGAGCGCGTTCCGCAGCGCCGCAAGGTCGGGATAGACGGCCAGCGAGGCCAGGGCCACGAGGATCCAGGGCCATGGCCTGAGCGTGTAGTGCGCGATGTTGAACCAGAGGGTCCCCCGGAGCGCGTCCTTCTCGCTGCGGGCGGCAAGCATCCGCTGGGCGATGTAGCCCCCGCCTCCCGGCTCCGCTCCCGGATACCAGACGCTCCACCACTGGAGCGCCACCGGCACCACGAAGAGGACGGCGAAGGCCTCGGTCCCGGTCGGCGGGACGATGGCGAGACGGTCCCCGAACTGCTCCACGAGGCCCGGGAGTCCACCCACCGCCGGGTGTCCGAGCGCCCAGACCGCCGCCACCACTGCGCCCACCATGGACAGCACGAACTGCAGGAGATCGGTGACCACCACCCCCCAGAATCCGGCGACCACCGCGTAGGCGGCGGCCAGGCCCCCGGCGATGAGTACCGCGGTGGACTTCTCGAGTCCGAAGAGGACGCCCCCGATCTTGGCGCCCGCGAGGGTGACGGTGGCGATGACCACACAGTTGAAGAACACCCCGAGATAGACGGCGCGAAAGCCCCGCAGGAAGGCGGCGGGCTTTCCCGCGTAGCGGATCTCGTAGAACCCGAGGTCCGTCGTCAGGCGGCTCCGGCGCCAGAGCGGCGCGAAGACGAACACGGTGAGCATCCCGGTGATGCAGAACGCCCACCAGGCCCAGTTGGCGGCGACCCCGTTCTGGCGAACCAGTTCGGCGACCAGATTCGGGGTATCGGTGGAGAAGGTGGTCGCGACCATCGAGGTCCCGAGGAGCCACCAGGGAAGCCGCCGGCCGGCGAGAAAGAAGGAGTCGCTGTCCTTCGCCGCGAAGCGGGCAGCCCAGAGCCCGATGGCGAGCGCAGCGCCCACGTAGAGCCCGAAGACGATCCAGTCGAGGCCGCCGAATGCCATCGGCCGAAACGGTAACCGAACGTTGGGGGGTTGCCTCCCGCGGGCGTCCTAAACTGTCGCCTCCGATGCGCGTCGCGGCCGTTCTCTGGGGCTCCCTGGCGCTGGCGGCAGGCGCGGCTTCCGCGCAGGACGTCCCCATCGGAGACCAGGACGCCGCCGAAGCGGTGCTCGCCCGAGTCCTCGATCACCGCGAGGCGGTGCGGCCGCTGGAAGGCGGTCTCATCTTCCGCCAGTTGATCACCACCGAGCGGCTCGACGA
>CAYUVU010000101.1:0-2553 GCA_964448205.1 uncultured Acidobacteriota bacterium | reverse complement strand
GCGGGTGACGGTCTGGATGCCGGAGCGGGCGTCGACCACCACCGCCGCCGTCTCGACCGCGGCGAGGGCCGGCAGGGCCCGGCCGAGGAAGTCGGGATACCCCGGCGTGTCCACGAGGTTGACGTGCGCCCCCTCGTGGCCGAGGTGCGCGAGCGCGCTCCACTGCGAGTGGTGGTGGGCCTTCTCTTCGGGCTCGAAGTCGCACACCGCGGTGCCCTTCTCGACCGAGCCCGCGCTCGGGATGGCTCCCGCCTTCAGCAGCAGCGACTCCACGAGGGTGGTCTTGCCGCTCCCGCCGTGCCCGACGACGGCGACGTTGCGGATCTCGGACGTGGCATGGGTGGACATCGCTGGCCCTCCGGACGTTCGGCGGAGACGGCCCGTGAGTATATTCCCCGCCTGCCGGCGCGCAACCGCGCCCGCGCTTCTGTCGCCGCAACGTGCAAATGTCCCCTCTCTGCCAAATAGAAATGTCCCCTCGGGAGGTCGCGTCCTACCCTCGCCGGCGTGTGTGTCACGCAGGGGAGCCGGTACTCGAACTCGTACCGGCCTTGCGGGTAGAGCCCGCCCGGAGGGGCGGCGGCCCGACCGGGCTCCGAAGCCGTTCCTCCGGCCTGGCAGGCTGACGCGGCGAGGGAGCGAAGCACCGTCGCCGGGTGAGGGCGCGGGCCGCGCTCGCCGGGGTGCCGATGAGCGTCCGGAGGACGCCTCAGGCGCCTCCGTTCGGGCGGATGCGGGCGAGGAGCTCGGCGCCGTCGGCGCAGTCGATGATCAGCACGCTGGCTTCTCGGAGCTTGCCGGTGTCCGACACCGGCTCCAGGCGGCGGGCCAGCTCCTCACCCACTGCGGCGCCGAACTTGCACTCCGCCAGCGCGCGCAGCAGCGCCCGCTCCCGCTCGATGCCCTCCGCCTTGCCCTCGGCGATGCCCTTCGCGATGCCCCGCTCGAAGCCCAGGTGCTGCTCCCTCTCCTTCCACTCCTCGATCTTCTCGTCGATGATGAACATGCTCCCCTCCCCGCATGCACCGCCCCGCCGCGAAGGGCGGTACGGGGGGCCGGGGGAAGCTGCCCGCCGAAGGCGTCGACGGTCCCGGAGGCAGCCGTCAGACCGGGCGCCGTGTCCGTCGGCAGCCGCAACGGCCCCTGCGGGAGGCGGCCAGAAAGCGCCGTCTTCCGTCGCCGGGACGAACCTTCGCTCCGTGCTGCCATCAGGGGGACCATGGCCGAAACCGACCGGACCCCACGGCCCGGAGGCGCGTAGTCTGACATGGAACCGACCCTGGCGCTATGCAGCGCTCAATTCTGGCCAGCGCCTCCGTCGGCCGGGGTCAGGCGAGGTGCGGGCGGGCGAGGTAGGCGCGGGTGCCCATCTCCTCCGCCGACTGCGGGTGCGCCGGTACTCGAACTCGTACCGCCCTTGCGGGTAGAGCCCGCCCGGAGGGGCGGCGGCCCGACCGGGCTCCGAAGCCGTTCCTCCGGCCTGGCAGGCTGATGCGGCGAGGGAGCGAAGCACCGTCGCCGGGTGAGGGCGCGGGCTGCGCTCACCGGGGTGCCGATGAGCGTCCGGAGGACGCCTCAGGCGCCTCCGTTCGGGCGGATGCGGGCGAGGAGCTCGGCGCCGTCGGCGCAGTCGATGATCAGCACCCCGGCCTCCCGCAGCTTGCCGGTGTCCGACACCGGCTCCAGGCGGCGGGCCAGCTCCTCGCCCACCGCGGCGCCGAACTTGTGCTCCGCCTGCTCGCGCAGCCGCGACCGCTCCCGCACGATGCCCCTGGCCTCGCCCTCCGCGAAGCCCCTCGCCTCGCCTTCGGCGATGCCCTTGGCGATGCCACGCTCGAAGCCCAGGAGTTGCTCCCGCTCCTTCCACTCCTCGATCTTCTCGTCGATGATGAACATGCTCCCCTCCCTCTCCTCTTCCTCGAACAGACCGTGTGCGATGCCTTCAGTCCCCGCAGATCGTCGTGCCCGATCCTTTCTTGGTGAACACCTCAGTAGGGTGGCGTGCTCGACGCGGCCGTCCGCGGAGGCGGGGCGCCTCAATCGGCGCCGTTCGGGCGGACGCGGGCGAGCAACTCCGCGCCGTCGGCGCAGTCGATGATCAGCATGCCGGCTTCCCGCAGCTTGCCGGTGTCCGACACCGGCTCCAGACGGCGGGCCAACTCCTCGCCCACCGCGGCGCCGAACTTGCGCTCCGCCTGCCCGCGCAGCAGCGACCGCTCCCGCTTGATGCCCTCGGCGATGCCTCTGGCCTCGCCCTTCGCGATGCCCCTGGCCTCGCCCTTCGCGATGCCCTCCGCCTCGCCTTTCGCGATGCCCTCCGCCTTGCCCTTCTCGATGCCCCTGGCCTCGCCCAGGCGCTGTTCCCGCTCCTTCCACTCCTCGATCTTCTCGTCGATGATGAACATGCTCCCCTCCCTCCTCTCTTCCTCGAACAGCCCGTGTGCGATGCCTTCGATCACCCCGGCCGCAGTGCCCGGAAACAGCTGCGACAACATCGCCGACAGCCACCCCCTCACCGGACCCTTGAGCTCCCGCCACTCCTCGGGGTCGGCG
>CAYUVU010000100.1:0-5243 GCA_964448205.1 uncultured Acidobacteriota bacterium | reverse complement strand
GCTCTGGTACGCGGCGCTCCATCCCGGCGACATCCACCGCGTCTTCGCGATCGCTCCCGCCTTCGGGATGGCCGCTCGCTTCGCCGCCAGCCTCTCCGCCGAGGCTCGCCGGGACTGGGCCAACCGGGGATTCGTGCCGGTTCCGGTGGGGGACCGGGATCTCGAGATCGGCTGGGGCATCGTCGCGGACGAAGACGGCTACGGGATGGAGCGGCTGGGAGAGGCGCTCCAGACGCCCTCTCTACTCCTCCACGGCGCCGAGGACGCGGTGGTGCCGCCGGAGTTGTCCCGGGACTTCGCCGGCCTCTGTCGCGCGGCGGAACTCACCGAGATCGAGGACGGCGACCACCGGATGAGTGAGCACAGGGACCTCCTGTTCGAGATCATGTGGACCGCCGCGTCGGAGAGCTGATGTCCACCCTCTTCGTCGCGCTGAGCCTTTACGCGGCCGTCCTGGTGGTCGCTTTCGGCGCCGGGCTCGTGATCGAGCGGGCCGCGCGCGCCTTCTTCCGCAAGAAGGCGGAGAAGACCAAGACCGATTGGGACGACTGGCTGGCCACCGAAGGGTTCCACCTGGTGCCCTCCCTCCTGCTGGCGGTGGTCGCGACGCGGGTCCTGATGGCGATCCGGCCGCCGTCGGAGGTGGTGGCGCCGCTCGTCACCACCGGCCTGCAGGTGGTGCTGGTGCTCGCGGCCATCCGGGTCGGGGTGGACGTCGGGCTCGCCAGCCTCCGCATGCGGCAGCAGCGGCTCGGCCACCAGGGCGTCTCCATCCTCCGCAACACCCTGGTCGGGGTGGCGCTGACCGTCGGCATCCTGGTGGTGCTGGACCAGCTCGGGATCTCGGTGGCGCCGCTGCTCGCGACCTTGGGAGTCGGGGCGCTGGCCCTCGCCCTCGCGCTCCAGCCGACCCTCGGCAACATCTTCGCCGGAATCCAGCTCGTCGCCGCGGCGCAGTTCAAGGTGGGCGACTTCCTGCGGGTCAACGAGGCGGGAGTCGAGGGCTACGTGACCGACATCGGCTGGCGGACGACCACCCTCCGAACCCTGCTCGACAACCACGTGATCATCCCGAACTCACAGCTCGCGGATTCGGTCCTGACGAACCTGCACACCCCCGACCCGCGGGTCCGGCTGAGCATCGGCGTCGGTGTCCACTACGACACCGACCTCGAGGAGGCGGACCGGATCGCGCGGGAGGTGATCCGCGAAGTCCAGGACGCGACCGAAGCCGGCGTGCCCGGTTTCGCGGGCCACATCCGCTGGAAGGAATTCGGGGACTCGGCGATCACGTTCGACGCGATCCTGCAGGCGAAGAAGCCGCTCGACCGGTTCGACCTCGCCAGCGCCTTCATCAAGCGGCTCCACCGCCGCTACGACGAGGCCGGGATCGAGATCCCGTACCCGATCCGGAACCTGTATCTGCGCACCGGGCTGGAAGTGACCGGCCCCGGGGGCACCACGGGATCGGACGGCGGATAGCGGGCTTTCGAATCACTCAGTTTCCAGGGTCTTCACAAGGAGGGGTCTCCAGGTGACAGCAGCACAATCGGCCGACCAGGGCGCTCCGGCGTCCTCGATCCGCTACCAGCCGGACGAAAGACCGCCGGAGGCGCTCGCCTTCGGCCTCGGACTCCAGATGGCGATCCTGCAGATCGCCCCCATCGTGCTGACCCCGGCCATCGTGATCCGCGCCGCCGGGCTCGGCGAGCCGTACCTCTCGTGGGCCGTCTTCGCGGTTTTGATGGTGAGCGGCGTGTCCACCATCCTGCAGTCGCGGCGAATCGGCCGGTTCGGCGCGGGACACGTGCTCGTGATGGGGACCTCCGGCGCTTTCATCGCGGTCTCGGTCGCCGCGCTCCGCGAGGGCGGTCCCGCGCTCCTCGCGGTCCTGGTCCTCGTTTCCTCCCTCTTTCAGTTCGGCCTCGCCTTCCGGCTGACCTGGCTCCGCCGGGTGATCACACCGACCGTCGCCGGGATCGTCATCATGCTGATCGCGGCGACCGTGATGCCCCTCCTGTTCCCGATGCTGGCGGACGTCCCCGCGGACGCTTCGGCCCTCGCGGCCCCGCTGAGCGCCGGCGCGGCGCTCGCCGTCTTCGCCGGGCTGGCGCTTCGGGGCCGGGGGATCCTGCGGCTGTGGGCGCCGCTGATCGGGGTGGCCGTCGGTTGCACGGTGAGCGCCCTCACCGGAATCTTCGACTTCGAGCCGGTCGCGAACGCCGGCTGGATCGGCGTGCCCGGCGGATGGCCGGGGCTCGACTTCTCGTTCGGGGCTTCGTTCTGGGCGCTGCTGCCGGCGTTCGTCTTCGTGACCCTCATCGGGGCCGTCGAGACCATCGGCGACTCCATCGCCATTCAGCGGATTTCCTGGCGGGAACCCCAGGCTCCCGACTACCGGGTGGTTGCGGGCGCGGTCGCCGCCGACGGCGTCGGGAACCTGCTCTCGGGGGTGCTCGGGACGGTCCCCAACACGACCTACTCGAACAGCATCTCCATGACGGAGTTGACCGGCGTGGCCTCGCGGCGAGTCGGGGTGTGGATCGGGATCAGTTTCCTCGGTCTCGCCTTCTTTCCCAAGGTCGCCGCCCTCTTCCTCGCGATTCCAAGCCCGGTGGTAGCGGCCTTCGGCTTCGCCCTCATCGGAATCCTTTTCAGTCTGGGCCTGCACATGGTCGCGAAGGACGGGATGAACCTCCAGAAGGCGGTCGTCGTCGGCCTGTCCTTCTGGGTCGGCACCGGGTTTCAGGCCCGCGCCATCTATCCCGAGGCGCTCGAGGGTTTCTGGGGAGCGCTGCTCGACAACGGAATGACCGCCGGCGGGCTGATGGCCATCCTCCTGATGGTCTTTCTGAATCTCACCGGCGCCCGTCCGAAGCGTCTCTCCACCAGTCTCGACATGGCCGCGGGACCGAAGATCGAGGAGTTCCTGACCGCCGAGGCCTCTCGCCGCGGCTGGGACGGGAGCGGCACCACCCGGCTCGTTTCGGCGGGCGAGGAGGCGCTGCTCACGCTCCTGGAGGTCGGGGAGAGCGACGCCGCCGCGGCCCGGCAACTCCGCCTCACCGCGCGGACGGGACGGCGCTCCGCGGAGCTGGAGTTCGTGGCGGTGGCCGGCGACGTGAACATCGAGGACCGGATGACGATGCTCGGCGACCGGCCGGAGGTCCCCGACGAGAGCGAGATCTCGCTGCGCCTCCTCCGGCACTACGCCAGTTCGGTGCGCCACCAGAAGTACCCGGACGTGGACATCGTGACGGTGGAGGTGGAACGGCGCGCCTGACCCGACGTGCCGCGGAGCGTTGAGATGACCACCATCCGCCGCTTCGCCGCGCTCGCGCTCGCCTCGCTCGCGCTGGCGGCCGCCCCGGCGGCCGGAGAGTCCTGGACGCTCACGTCGGGCGAGGTGCGGGTCCGCTGCCGGCTCACGGTGGGAGGGAGCTTCGACGCGGTCACCTCCGCGATCTCCGGCGCCCTCCGGCTGGAAGACGCCGGCGGCCCCGCGGTGCCGGGAGCGGTCCGGGTGAGACTCGACTCGCTGGACACCGGGATCGGCCTCCGGAACACCCATCTTCGCGAGACCTACCTGGAAATCGACCGCGGTGAGGGGTTCCGGGAGGCCGTGTTGACCGCCGTGGAGTTCGCGGAACCGTTTCTTCCGGGAGCGCGGAACCACGAGACCGGGTTCCGAGGCTTGCTGTCGCTCCACGGCATGGAGCGGCCGATCGAGGGAGACGTGCGTCTCGGACGGCGCGACGGACGGGTGCGGGTCGAGGCCGGGTTCCCGCTGAGCCTCGCAGAGTTCGCGATTCCACCCCCCCGCTATCTCGGGGTGGGCGTGCGTGACGAAATCCGGATCACCGTCACCTTCGAGGCCGCGATCGGTCCCTCTCCGGGAGCACCGCCGTGAACCGAACCGGAGGTCCCCGCGGGCACCTCCGTTTCGTCCTCGTCGGCGTGTCGGTGGCGTTCGCGAGCGCCGCCCCGGCGGCGGCGGAACCCACGTTCCTGTCGAAGCAGTACCCGCGGTGCACCGCCTGTCACTACTCCGCGTCCGGCGGAGGCCTCCTGACGCCCTACGGCCGCTCGCTCTCGCGGGAGGAGATCTCGACCTTCGGCCGCCGGGACGCGGCGGCGGCGGACGACCGGGCCGAGGAGGAGTTCCTCTTCGGCGCCGTCGGAAGTGACAGCCCGTTGCAACTCGGGCTGGACGTCCGGCCCTCACAGTTGCGGATCCATGCCGGCGGCCGCGACCTGCCCGACCGGAACTTCCTCATGAACCTGGATCTGCAGGCGGCCTGGCGGGCCGGGGACTGGACCGCCTACGGCACCGTGGGGCGCCGTCCAGGCGGGGGCCTGGTGACCTACGAGCACTGGCTCGCGCGACGGGTTTCGGATCGGGTCAGCGTGCGCGGCGGACGTTTCCTGCCGGCCTACGGAGTGCGCTTCGCCGATCACACCGCACTCGCTCGGGACCGTCTGGGCCTTGGGGAGGACGACCAGGTCTACGGCGTGGAGCTCGACCTGTCCTCAGATCGCTCGCTCGTCCAGGTTGCGGCGGGGCCGGGACGGGCCGAGTCGCTCCTGAACGACGACGGGAGAGCGGCCTTCACTGTCAGTGGCCGCGCGCAGCGGGATCTCGGTCCGCGCACGGTGGCGGTCGGATCGGTTCTCCACCGCGGCGCAGCGGACCGCGCCGCCCGCAGCACCGCGCTCGGAGCCTCGTTCGGATGCGCCCCGGTCCCGTGGCTCACGACCTGGACGCAACTGGACGTCCACTTCCGGGACTCGGATGCCGGTGACGGCGCCGTCATCCTCACGAACCAGACGTCCGTCGAGGTATGGCACGGCGTCTGGCTTCGGGTTTCGCCGCAGAGGTACCGGGCACCGGATAACCCGCGTGCCGAGATCCACCGGATGGTCTATGGGCTGGACCTCTACCCGCGCACCCACTGGCACCTGAATCTGTCCTGGTACCGGGACCGGTTCGTGTCTTCCGGCCGGCTCGACCGGCGGCTGCTGCTGCAGTTGCACCTCTATCTGTAGGGCGGCGGTCCGCCGAGCGCCGCCCTCCGACATCAACGTCGCCGGACAGCGACCCTCTGGTATGTTCGGGGCCATGGCGGGCAGGCGCAGCGTCCCGATTCTTGTGCTGGCCGTCGGGGTCTTCGCCGGCTGTGGTTCGTCCGACAGTCCGGCTCCCGCGGCTCCCACGGCTCCGCCCCCCCCCCCCCCCCCGCCCC
>CAYUVU010000099.1:0-13409 GCA_964448205.1 uncultured Acidobacteriota bacterium | reverse complement strand
AGCTGTACACCGACTCGAACCCGAGGTCCTCGCGGAGGTCGGCGAGCCGGCGCTCGACCGCCAGCACCGCGACCCGTGCGTCCTCCTTGTAGTGGAAGTCCGAGAACTCGTAGGCGAGGAAGACCATGTTCCGGTTGAGCCCGGCGAAGACGGCGGTCGAGAGCCCGAGGAAGAACGGGAGGATCGCCGTGACGAGGAAGGCGGCCGCGATGCCCGCGGTGACCCAGCGCCGGCGCAGGGTGAACCGCAGCGCCCCCTGGTAGAAGGCGCCGAGGCGCTCCGTCCAGCGCGGCGCGACCGACGGCTTCCGGGCGAGGATGCGCGAACTCACCAGCGGGATCAGGGTCAGCGAGATGAAGAGCGAACAGAAGATCGTCAGGGAGATGGCGAGGCCGATCTCCCCGAGCCAGATCGACATCTCGTTCTTCGCGCCGAGCACCGTCGGCAGGAACACCACCGCTGTGGTGACCGTCGAGGCGATCACGGCGCCCGAGACGGCGCGGGCGCCGGAAACGGCCGCGGTCTTCGCCGGGATCCCCCGGCCGTGCTCCTTGACGATGGACTCGAGGACCACGATGGCGTCGTCCACCAGCAGACCGATGCCGAGCATCATCCCCATCATCGACAGGACGTTCAGCGAACGGCCGGCGAAGTAGAGGACGATCCCGGTCGCGATGATGGACATGGGGATCGTCAGGCTGACGATCGAGGTGGTGTCCACCCGCCGCAGGAACAGGAACAGGAGGATGACGGCGAAGAGGGCCCCCAGCAGGCCCTCGGTGCGGATGCCGGCGAGGCCCGAGGTGATCTGGGCCGCCTGGTCGTCCCAGACGAAGAGGTTGATCCCGGCGAGCGCCGGGTCGGCGGCGATCTCCGTCTCGATGAGTGCGGTGACCGCGGTCGCCACCTCGACGGTGTTCGCTTCGGCGCTCTTGTACACCGTCAGGGCGATCGCCGTCTCGTCGTTCAGGTGCCGCCCGAAGGGGATCGGCGGCTCCCGGTAGGTCACGTCGGCCACGTCCCCGACCCGGATCCCCCGGTCGTTCAGCGGCAGGCTGCCGATCTCGTCGATGTCGGCGAGGGCCCCGAACCCGCGCACCGGGGTCACCGCGCCGTCCGCCCGGATGCGCCCGAGCGACACGTTGCGGTTCATGTTGGTGACGCGGTCCGAGATCTCGCCGAGGTCCATGCGGTGCGCCGCGAGCCGGTCGAGGCGCAGGTTGATCCGCACCTCGCGGGGCTCCACTCCGTTGAGGTCCACCCGCGCGACCCCCGGGACGCGCCGGATGGGGTCGGCGATCCGCCGTTCGAGCCGGCCGTAGCCCGCCGACAGATCCATCCCGGGGGCCGAGATCCGCGCCTCGACGATGGGGATCTGCGTCGTCGAGAAGGTGTTGACGTAGATCTCCCTCACGTCGGAGGGAAGGTCGCCGCGGGCGTCCTCCACGGCCTCGAACACCTTGGCCCGCGCCACGTCCACGGTCTCGCCCCAGGTGAACTCGAGCTGGAGGTCGGCGCTGTCGGCGGTGGCGTTCGACCGGATCCGGCGGGCGCCGGGGATCGTCGCGAGCGCTTCCTCGAGCGGCTGGACGATCTCGCGCTCGATCTGGCGGGGGCTCGCGTTCGGGTAGGGGACCGTCACGAAGACCCCGGGAAAGTCCACGTCGGGCAGGAAGGCCAGCGGAATCCGGGTGAACGAGATGCCGCCCAGCACCAGCAGGCTGAGCAGCACCATCGCGGTGGTGACGGGGCGGGTCACCGCCAGCTTGGGCAGACTCATCCCGCAAACCTCTTCCGGTCGAACACCGAGTACGCCGTCGGGATCACCACCAGCGTGAGCGCCGTGGAGACGAGCAGCCCGCCGATGACGGTGATGGCCATCGGGCCGCGGATTTCGGCCCCCTCGCCGAGCCCGAGCGCCATCGGGGTGAGCCCCAGGATGGTGGTCAGCGTGGTCATCAGGATCGGCCGCAGGCGGATCTGCCCGGCCGCCACGATCGCCTCGGCCTTCTCCATGCCCTCGCGGCGCAGCCGGTTGATGCAGTCCACCAGCACGATGGCGTTCTTCACCACGATCCCGGCGAGCATCACCACCCCGATGAGCACGATGACGCTCAGCGTGGACCCGGAGAGGAGGAGCGCCCAGACCACCCCGATCGCCGCCAGCGGGATCGTGAAGAGGATCAGGAACGGGTGGAGGAGCGACTCGAACTGGCTCGCCATCACGAAATAGACGAGGAAGATCGCGAGTCCGATGGCGAGCGCCAGGCTCGCGAAGGACCGCTCCATCTCCTCGCGCTGGCCGCCGAACCGGGTGGAGACGCCGGGACCGAGCCCGAGCCCGGCGATCCGGGAATCGATGGCCTCGGTCGCCCCCTCGAGGTCGGCGCCGTCGAGGTTCCCGGAGATCACCACCGCCGGCCGCTGCCCGACCCGGCGGAGTTCGGCGGGTCCCTCGCCGATCTCGGCGTGGCCAAGCGCCCGTAGCGGGACCGGCCGCGCCTCCTCGGCGTGGACGATCAGCTCCGGCACCGCGGCCGTGCGGGACCGGAGGCCCTCGCCCCCGCGCACCACCACGTCGATGCGCCGGTCCCCCTCGTCGAGCCGGGTGGCGACCTCGCCGCGCAGCTTGGAGCGGAGCCCCTCCGAGGCCTGGTCCACGGTGAGCCCGAGGCTCGCCAGCCGGTCGGCGGCGAAGCGCACCCGGATCTCGGGGCTGCCCGCTTCGGCGGTGGAGCGCACATCGGCGAGCCCCGGGACCTCGGTGACCGCCGCCTGCACCCGGCGGGCGCTCGGGACGAGCAGCGACCGGTCCTCCGAATAGACCTCGACCTCGACCGGGTGGCGGAAGCTGAAGTAGGACGGCCGCCCGAACTCGTAGCGGACCCCGGGAAGCGCCGCAAGGTCCGCCCGGACCCGTTCGATGGCGGCCGCCTCTGCTTGTTTGTCGCCCGGGTCCGCCATCACCACCTGGACCCGTCCCTGGTGCTCCGCGCGTCCGGAGCCGCCAGCGAAGCCGCCTCCGGCGGCGGCGCCCGCCTCGGTGGTCACCCGGAGCACCGCCGGGTCCTCGAGGACCGACTCCCCGACGGCGTCCACGACGGTATCGGTCGCGGTCACCGCGGACCCCTCGGGCAGGTGGACGTCGAAGTGGAACTCTCCCTGGGAGAGCGCCGGGATGAGCTCCACCCCGATGGCGGCCCGCCCCACGGCGAGGGAACCGCCGAAGAGCCCGGCCGCCAGCACGAAGACGATGGCCGGGTGGCGCAGGGCGGCGCGCAGGACCGGCGGGTAGGCGCGCGCCACGGCGCCTTCCGCCGCGGTGAACCCCGACGCCACCGGACGGAACGGGAACATCAGCCCCCGTCCGGCCTTGCGCAGCACGGCGCGGAACCCGCGGAGCGCGCGCACGGCGGCGGTCGCCCGCTGCTCGCCGGCGCTCGCGGCCGCGGTCACCCCACGGCTCGAGAGCACCGGGATCAGCGCCAGCGAGAAGCCGAGGGAGGCGAGGATGGAGATGGAGACCGTCAGCGCCCGGTCCCGGGAGAGCTGGCCGGCGACCCCCTCCACGAAGACGATCGGCAGGAAGACGGCGACGGTGGTCAGGGTGGAGGCGATCACCGGCCCGGCGACCTCGACGGTGCCGCCGACCGCGGCTTCGCGCGCTCCCTCGCCGCCGGCGTGCCGGCGGTGGATCGCCTCGAGCACCACGATCGAGTCGTCGAGCAGCATGCCCACCCCGAGCGCCAGTCCGCCGAGGGACATGATGTTCAGCGAGAGCCCCATCTGCTGCATCACGAAGAAGGTGGCGATCACCGAGACCGGGATGGCCATCGCGACCACCGCGGTCGAACGGCGGTTCCGGAGGAAGAGCGCGATCACCAGGATGGCGAGCAGGCCGCCCTCCCAGGCGTTCCGCACCACCTCCGAGATGGCCCCTTCGATGAACTGGGACTGGTCGAAGAGGGTGGCCAGCGCGAGGCCCTCGGGAACCGAGTCCTCCACCGCTTCCAGCCGGGCGCGAATGCCCTCGGCGACCTGGACGGTGTTCGCGTCGCCCTCCTTGAAGATACGGACCTCGACGCCCTCGGCGCCGCCCTGGCGCAGGATCACTTCCTGGTCCTTGAAACCGGAGCGGACCTCGGCCACGTCGCGGAGCCGCACCAGCCGCCCCTCCGTGTCCTTCACGATCACCGCGCGGATGCGGTCGAGGGTGTCCAGCTCGTTCAGGGTGCGGACCAGGTAGCGGGCCTCGTCCTCGTAGACGCTCCCGCCGGCGAGGTTCACGTTGTTGGCCGCGAGCGCGTCCCGGACCTCCGCGACGGTGATGCCGTAGGCGGCGAGGCGGCCCTCGTCCACGTCCACCTGGATCTCCCGGACCAGCCCCCCCTCGATGCGGACCGCGGCGACGCCGTCCACCGCGTCGAGGTCCTTCTTGAGGTCCTCTTCGGTCCATTGCCGGATCGTCGAGAGCCCGCGTTCGCCGGAGACGCCGATCCGGAAGATCGCGTCCGAGGCTGGGTCAAACCGGAGGAGCCGGGGCCGTTCGGCGTCTTCGGGGAGCTGGACGCTGTCGAGTTTCTCCCGGACGTCCAGTCCGGCGAAATCCATGTTGGTGTCCCAGACGAACTCGAGGGTCACTTCGGAGGTGCCGGCGCGGGACCGGGAGGTCACGCGCCGCAGCCCCGGAACGACCGAAGCGGCCTCCTCGATCGGCCGGGTCACCAGGGTCTCCACCTCGATGGGGGCCGCGCCCGGCATCCGGGTCTCGACGGTCAGCGTGGGATACGAGATCTCCGGGAGCAGGTTGACCGGCAGCCGGCCGAGCGCCACGAACCCGAAGACGCAGGCGGCCACGGTGAACATGCCGACGCTCACCGGCCGGCGGATGCAGCCGGCGATCAGGGACTTCACGGGGCGATTCTCCGGACGGGGAGCCGATCGATCAGTTGTTCAGGATTTCGACCGCGGCCCCCGGACTGAGCGCTCCGTGGCCGGCGACCACGATCCGCGTCCCGGGTGCGAGCCCGTCCGCAAGCTCGATGAGCGCGCCTTCGGGACTCTCCATCTCCACCCCCACGGTCACCTCGCGGCGGACGGCCTTGCCTTCCTCGACCACGAAGACGTGGGAGCCGGTCTCGCTCTGGATGATGGCCCGCTTCGGGGCCAGCACCGCGTTCTCGCGCCGGCCGGTCTCGATGACGACCCGGGCGAAGGAACCGGGCCGGACGACCGTTCCCGCCGGCGCCGGCAGCGCCACCGTCACCTTCACGGTGCCGGTGCCCGGATCCACGATCGGGCTGACTTCCCGGATGCGCCCGGTGATTCCGGCGCCGCTCGCGTCGGACTCCGGACGGACCACGGCGGGCTGGCCGGGCGCGAGCCCCGCCACGTCCCGTTCCGGCACGTAGAGCCGGGCGACCAGGGTGTTGAAGTCGGCGAGCGTCAGCAGGTGCTGGGCGGGCTCGAGCCGGCCGCCCTCGACCAGCATGAGTTCCGTCACCTTGCCCGCGAAGGGAGCCCGGATCTCGGTCCGTTCCAGTTCCAGCCGGGCGGTCTCCAGTTCGGAGGCGGCGAGGTCCCGGTCGAAGCGCGCCTTCGCGTATTCGTACTCGGCCACCAGGTCCTGTTCGAACGCCCGCTGCTGGCGCGAGAGTTCCGACTCGGCGCGCGAGAGCCGCAGTTCGGCCTGCTCGAAGGCGAGCCGCCGCTCGCGGGCGTCCACCCGCGCCAGCACGTGGCCGGCGGCCACCGAATCACCTTCGCGGACGCTGATCTCGGTCAGCACGCCCGACGTCTCGGACAGCACCTGGGCGGTGCGCTCGGCCTCCACCGCGGAGGTGGTGGTGAGGTGGAGGGCGACCGGGCCGACCCGCGCTTCGGCGACGCTGACCGGGGTCGGCGCCGCCTCTTCGGGCTCGTCGGTGATCTCGCGGGCTTCGCTGACCCCGGTCAGGTTCGGGACGACGAACAGGCCGGCCGCCGCGATGCCGAGGGTCGCGGCGGCCAGCAACAGGAGCAGGGACTTGCGCTTCATGCTCTCTCCTAACGGAACAGGGTTCGCTCGGGTTCCGGTGAATCTGCCTGAGAACTACGCAGCGGGGCGCCGGACTCTTCATCGGTGGCCGCGGACCAAATTCGGTGACGCTTCATACATAGCGTCAGTATGCATTGCGCTACAATGTATTGCAACTCCCCCGGAACGGAAACCGCCCCCGTCCCGGGTTGCTGCGAGAATCCCGCCCTTCCCCGCGACTGCGCGGTTAGCTCAGCGGAAGAGCACCTGCCTTACACGCAGGAAGTCACAGGTTCGAATCCCGTACCGCGCACTCGGCCGGCCCGGACGGCGCGCCGGCTTGGAACGCCGGGTTCCCGAGCTACGAGGAATGGATTCCGGCTGTCGCCGACTTCCACCCCTCGTGCTCAAGGGGTCTGCGCAGAGCTATCGCTCTGCTCCGGAAACAGCCGGCACGCGGCCCACCGGGCCGCAAAGCGCGTCTGTCCGATCCGCGGGATGGCGCCCCCGGCCCGGAGCGCCGGCTTCAGCCGGCATCGCCGACCGGAGGGAGGCGGGGTCTCGGATCAGGTTGACGTTTGGTAGCGGTTGACATACAGTTGCGTCATGGGCAAAGCCCTTGCGAGCCTGGACAGCAACCCGGAAGAGGCGGCAGAGCAGGTTTTTTCCGCGCACCGTCATGAGGGTGCCTGGCTTGACGCCTTCACGCAGTCGCTCGACCGGCGGCGCGCCGGGGAGTCCCTTCAGCGCACGCTCCGGGTGTGGGGGGTCAGCCAGGCCGAAGCGGCCCGGCTGCTCGGCGTCAGCCGTCAGGCGGTGGGAAAGTGGCGGGCGCAGGGAGCGCCTGCGGCACGCGCCCAAGCGCTTGCCGATTTAGCGGCCGCTACGGAGTTGCTCGTGCGCTATCTCAAACGCGACCGCATTCCTGCCGTCGTGCGTCGTCAGATACCGGCGCTCGGCGGCGTTTCGCTCATGGACTTGCTGGCCCAAGGCGACACGGGCTCGCTGCTTCATGCCTGCCGCGACATGTTTCGATTTGAGAACGTTCCGGGTTGACCGTGGACCTTCTCAGCGAGCCGCTGCCGGAGCGCCACGTCTGGTGGCGGGTGGCTGATCGGACGTGGACCGATCCCCTCGATTCCAGCTTCGCCGCGCGGCGCGGAGGTCGCTGGAATCCGCCGGACAGTTTTTCCGTCCTCTATCTCAACGAAGACAGGATGACGGCCCGCCTGAATCTCATTGCCTTCATCGCCCATTGGCCCTACGAGCCGGAAGACCTGCGCGACGACATGGGGCCCATCCTCGTGGGTTGCACGCTGCCGTCGCGCCGGTTCGTTTGCGACGCGCACACCGCCGCGGGCCTGCGCGCCGCGGGCCTTCCCGCGACCTATCCGCTCGATGAGGCCGGGGAGATCGTCCCGCACCCACGCTGCCAGCCGATCGGCGCGCAGGCCAAGGCTGCCCGGCTGCGCGGGGTTCACGCTCGCTCCGCTCGGTCGCCCGATGGCGCGGGCCGTGAACTGGCGTGGTTTCCCGCCAGCCTTCGGAGCAGAGCCCGGCACGTGACGAAGTTGAGGTTCACAGAGTGGTACTGGTCATGAAGAAACGACGCAGCATGTTCTCCCTGCGCTTGCCGACGTCGTTGACAGCGGCCGTCTCAGAAGTGAGCCGGGCCGACGGGACGAGCATCAACCAGTTCGTGACTACGGCAGCGGCGGAGAAGCTATCCGCGCTGAAAACCGCCGAGTTCTTCACCGAGCGTGCGTCAGTGGCCGATATCAAGGCAGCGCGCCGGCTTCTGCGGCGCGACGGAGGACAACCTCCGGCGCCCGAGGACCGGATTCCGTAGGGGCGGTGCGGTTCCGCGTCGAACGCTCCAGCGATGCGGTCGTCCGCTCAATCCGTTCCGTCGTGAGCGATTCGCGACGCCCATCCGGCATGATCAATGCGCCATCAGCGCGGGTTTCGCGCTCCCGCGCGATGCCGACCGGAGGTCGGCGCTCCAAGCCGTCGCGCCACCTCAAGCGATGACGTCCGCGCCGACGCCTGCCTGCGGCGGGCTGTGCCGGCTGAAGCCGGCGCCACGGCCCTTCGCGCCGCGGGCCTTCCGGCGACGTATCCGCTCGATGAAGCCGGGGAGATCGTGCCCCATCCACGCTGCCAGCGGATCGGCGTGCGGGCCAAGGCCACCCGGCTGCGCGGAGTTCACGCACGCTCCGCCCGGTCGCCTGATGGCGCGGGGCGTGAACTGGCGTGGTTTTTCCGCCGGTGTTCGGAGCAGGGCCCGGCGGGTGGCGAAGTTGAGGTTCTCGGAGTGGTACTGGTCATGAAGAAACGACACACCACGTTCTCCCTGCGTCTGCCGGCGGCATAGAAGGCGGCCGTTGCCGTGGCGAGGCGGGCCGAGCGCTTCCCGGAAAGCTGAGCGGCGCGTCCAGCGCCACCCGGACCGGGAGCGCCGGCGCGCCGGCGATCGCGGCTCCCCTGCCGGCCTGCGGTCCGCAGGGGTGCGTCGCGAGGTGGTCAAGTCGTCCTGCGGAAGCGGCGGGCGCCCTCCGATGGCTCGCGAGGCTTTGACAACCGCTCGCCCGCCGCCAAGAATCGATAACATCGTGATCGGGATGGGTTGGCGCCCGCGACTATCCGACACGGTATGTCCCTCCGGCGGCCGTCTGGAGTCCGTCCCGGGTGACTTCGCGATCGATAGAAGACACGGCCGATGCTGAGGTTCGCCGAGGAGATCCTGCTGCTCGTCCTGGACGAGCGGAAGGGGGACCTGGGCAGCCTGCCCCCGGACAAGCTCAACCTGGCCCTCGCCGGCGCGGTGCTGATGGACCTCGCCCTCGAAAAGCGCATCGAGACGGACCTCGACCGCCTCATGCTCGTGGACTCCACGCCGTTCGGCGACGAGATCCTCGATCCACCGCTGGCCGAGATTGCGAGCGAGAGCCAGTGGCGCGACACCCACTTCTGGCTCGACCGGATCGCCGGCCGGGGGGAGCAGGTCCGGCGCGACGCAACGGCCCGCCTGATCGAGCGCGGCATCCTGAGGTCCGAGGCGCAGGGACTCCTGTCCCTCGCGCCCGCGGTGTCCCGGTCGCGGCGTTACCCGGCCGCCGACGGGCAGCAGGTCGAAGAAGTGCGGCTGCGCGTCATGCGGGTGCTGTTCAGCGACGAGATCCCGGATCCGCGCGACATCGCGATGATCGCGCTGGCGGACGCCTGCGGGGTGTTCCACTCCATCCTGTCGTCGGAGGAGCGGTCGCAGGTTCAGGATCGAATCGACCTGCTGAAGAAGCTCGATCTGATCGGCCGGACGATGGGCCAGGCGATCGAGGGCCTCGAGACGCCCGCCGAAGCAACTTCGCAGGCGCGCCCGCCGCGGGAGATCCCGGTCGCCCCGGGCCTGCCGCTCCTCGGCAACGGCCTGGCCATGGGCCGGGGACTCCCGGCATTCCTGGTCCGCCAGTACCGCGACCTGGGCCCGATCTTCCGGATCCGGGCCCCCGGACGCCGGTTCCTCTGCCTCGCGGGACCGGAAGCGGTCAACTTTCTCGCCCTGCACGGGAAGGAGGTCTTCCGCTCGCTCGAGCCGATGGCGGAGTTCCACAACGCGATGGACGCCTCCCGCTCGATCCTGACCATGGACGGCGTGGACCACGTCACCACCCGGCGGGCCCAGGCCAGGGGGTACGCGGCCCGGGCGCTGGAGGAGCGGGGGCCGGAGGTGGTGGACATCACCCGCGACGAGATCGCGAAATGGCCGGTGGGCACGCCGTTCGAGGTGTTGCCGAAGCTCCAGGAGGTGATCGGCGAGCAGATGGGCTACGTGATGGCGGGCTATTCGCCTCGGGGGTACGTGAGCGATTTGAGCACGCTCCTCGGCGGGCTGCTCATGAGTGCGGCGGGTTTCCCGAGCATCATGAAGCTTCCCCGGTACCGGCGCGCCCGCGCGCGCGGCGTCGAGCTCGCCGAGACGGTCCTCGCGCACAAGCGGAAGGTGGGTCCCCGCCGGAAGGGGCCGGACTTCATCGACCTCATGCTGGACCTGCGCGAGGCCGATTCCCAGCTCCTTCCCGAGACCAACCTGAACCTGACCGTCCTGGCGCCCTACCTGGTCGGACTCGACACCACGGCGAGCACCGCCTCGTTCCTGCTCTACAACGTACTGAAGCGCCCGCGGCTCCTGGAGAGCATGACGGCGGAAGCCGACGCCCTCTTCGAGCAGGGCCTCGCGTCCGGCGAAGGGCTGCGGCGACTCGACGTCTCGCGCCGGGTGGCGATGGAGACCCTGCGGCTCCATCCGGTGTCGCCAGCCGTGCTCCGGACGACCGCCAACTCCTTCGAGTTCGCCGGATACCGGGTGCCCGCCGGGACCCTGGTGATGGTCGGGACGTCGGTGGGACTGGCCCTGGAGGAGTACTTTCCCGAGCCGGAGCGCTTCGACATCGAGCGCTACACCGACGGCCGCGCCGAGCACCGGCAGCGCGGCGCCTACGCCCCCTTCGGGGCCGGAAACCACCGGTGCCTCGGCGCCGGTCTCGTCCCGGTCCAACTCGGCCTCACCGTGGCGACGATGCTGCGGGAGCTCACCCTGGAACCGCTCGATCCGGACCAGGCGCTCCGGGTGCGGTCGTTCCCGACCACCCAGCCCGTCGGCTTCCGGGTCCGCGTTCTCGGCCGCCGGACGCCCGCCGCCGCGGCCGCGAACTGAACCGGGCGTTCGTTTCCTTGCCGGACGCCCGCCCGAGCGTGCCGCGGTACCACGCGCTGGACCGCCTGCGGGCGGTCATGATGTCGCTCGGGGTGGTTCGGCACGCGGCCCTGAACTACGAACCGGCGGCGTTCGCGGGCTGGCCGTACCGCGATGCCCAAACCGACATCCTGGCCCAATGGGTGATCGTCTTCATCCGCGTTTTCCAGCTTCCGGTCTTCTTCGCGATTGCAGGATTCTTCGCGGCGTACCTCGTTCACAAGCGGGGCGTCCGCGCGTTCCTGCGCCAGCGCTGGTGCCGGATCGGAGTGCCGTTCCTGGTGGCCTGGCCCCTGATGGGGATCACGATGTTCGTCGTCCTGGCGTTCATCTCCCGGGTCGCTTCCCTTCCACCCGACTTCAACTACAGCGAGGGCCTGATGCAGTGGGCCCGCGCCGAGCGCTACCTGTTCATGCATCTGTGGTTCCTCTACCACCTGATGATCCTCTGCGCGGCCGCGAGCGGGGTGTGCGTGCTCGCCGCCCGCATTCCCGAGCGGCTGCGGGAGCGGGCGCTGGACCTCTTTGCGCGGCTGGTGCACCGGGGAGGCATCGCGGTGCTGGTCCTGGCCGCGGCCGCCTGCCTGTACCCGATGCAGTCGTGGGAAATCGACTACTACGGCGGCCCCTTCCCACCCCTGCACGTGCTGGCGCTGTGGGGCCTGTTCTTCGGCTTCGGATGGCTGCTGTTCCGCCGCCGCGCGACGCTGGAAGGCTTCAAGCCACCCGCCTGGACCTATCTCGCCGTCGGAGTCGCGTGCTTCTTCGCGAACCGGCATTTCGCCGACGCCGGCTGCCACGCCGGGCCCGACCGAATCTGCACGGGGACGTCGGTGGTTGACCACCTCGGGACGGTGGTCTTCCTCGCGCTGTCCATGTGGTTCCTGGCGTATGCCCTGTTCGGCCTGTTCCTCCGCTATCTGGACCGGCCGAGCCGCCGCTGGCGGTACCTGGCGGACGCCTCCTACTGGATCTACATCGCCCACGTGCCGACGGTGATGCTGCTGCCCCTCCTGCTGGCGGGCGTGCCGCTCCCGGGAATCGTGAAGCTCGCGCTGGTGGTGGTTGCCGCAACCGGCCTGCTGCTGCTCGCCTACCGGTACCTGGTGCGGCCGACGTTCATCGGGAAACAGTTGAACGGCCGCCGCTACGCGCGGGGCGCGGCCTGAGGCCCGCGCCGCACAGCGTCGGATCCGCCGCCCGCATCCCCTCCGGAACACGTTGGGAATGAACGGAACATCCCCGGTACACTGCTCGTTCATCCTCTGATTCTGAGGAACGGGACGCTGGGGTCTTGAATCGTCAATTGCTGATCGAAAGGCGCGTCCGGAGGAATGTCGTGCGCGGCGCGTTCGTCATGGCCGCAGCTTTCCTGGCCACTGTCGGCGCCACCGCTCAGGACGGCGCGGCTCCCCCACCCGCGGAAGCGAGCCTCCAGGACGATCAGGGCGACCTCGATCTCTCCCCGCGCGGGTCCGGCCGGCTCGCCGAGAGCCAGCAGGATCTCAGTTCGGCGATGGAAGGCCGCATCCTCGGACCGCCCGCGCCCGCCGCGGACGAAGCGGTCAGCCGCGACGCCGACGGCCGGGTGACGATCCGCGCGTTCCGGCTCGCCGAGCCGCTCACCGTGGACGGGGTGCTCGACGACCCCGTATACGACCAGGTGCCGGCGGCGGAAGGGTTCACCCAGCAGGAGCCCGACGAGGGGTCGCCGGTTTCCGAATCCACCCGCGTCTGGGTGCTCTACGACGCCGACAGCCTCTACGTCGCCGCCGATCTGGAAGAGCACCATCCGGAAGAGTTCATGTCCAACGAGATGCGCCGCGACAACCGCAACATCGGCTGGGGCGACAGCTTCTCGGTCATCCTCGACACCTTCTACGACCGGCGGAACGGGGTCCTCTTCCACACGAACGCGGCGGGCGCGCTCTACGACGCCCAGGTCACCGACGAGCGGAACACGAACGCCGACTGGAACACGGTGTGGTGGGTGCGGACCCGGCGGATGGACGACGGCTGGACGGTGGAGATGCGGATTCCCTTCCGTTCGCTCCGCTACGCCGGGGGCGGCGCCCAGCTCTGGGGGATCAACTTCCGCCGTCTGATCAAGCACACCAACGAGCGGTCGTTCCTGACCCCGACGCCCCAGGCCTACGACCGGTTCGGGCTGCTGCGGCTGTCGAACGCGGCGACCCTGGTCGGTCTCGAGGCGCCTCCCGGATCGCGCCGGATGGAGCTCAAGCCCTACGCCATCGGTTCCCAGACGAACGCTCCCCTGCGGGACATCAACGACGCGTGGTCCGGCGACGTCGGCGCCGACTTCAAATTCGGCGTCACCGACGGGCTCACCGCGGACGTCACCTGGAACACCGACTTCGCGCAGGTGGAGGACGACGAGACTCAGGTCAACCTGAGCCGTTTCAGCCTCTTCTACCCGGAGAAGCGCGAGTTCTTCCTCGAAGGGCAGGGGGTGTTCGACTTCGGCGGCCGGGAGACCCGGTTCTTCGGCGGACCGACCGACGTTCCCATCCCGTTCTTCAGCCGGTCCATCGGGATCTCGGGAGGCAGCGCCGTTCCGATTCTGGGCGGCGCCCGCATGCACGGCCGGGCCGGCGCCTACCAGATGGGGCTCATGAACAT
>CAYUVU010000098.1:0-11813 GCA_964448205.1 uncultured Acidobacteriota bacterium | reverse complement strand
TCGTGGCACTGGCCTCCGGCAGGTTGCTTCCGGCGGGTCGGCTAACGGGGTTGATGAGGACGGGCCCTCCGGCGCTGCTCACGCCGGGGGGCCCATGAAAAACAACACCGCGAAAGGTATAGGCCTCCGGCCGGCATCGCCGACCAAAGGGAGGCGAAACCTGCCCAGTGGCTCGGGCTACCCGTGCCGCTCCAGCCACGCCTTGAGCCTTCGCGCCTCTTCGCCGGCCGCCGGATCGCGTTCCGTCTGCCAGAGCCGCGTCTGCACCACGAAGCGGTCCATGTCGTCCGGCGGCGTTTCCTGTTCGAGGATGCCGCGAACCTGGCGGGCAAAGAACTCGCCCCAGTGCGGCTGCCGGCCGTCGACGTCCGTGAAGCCGTACTCCCTGGCCAGGTCCCAACTCGAGAAGATCCCACCGCTCTTCTCGCCGACATTCGGATCGGCGGCGAGGGCCGCCACCGCGCGGCCGACGAAGGCGGGCGTCTCGGATTCCGCGAAGTAGGGGTCCTTCGCGATGGCGTCCCGCCAGGTCTCCTCGGTTACCCCGAAGTGGTCGAGGACGGCCTCGGAACGAAGGAACCCGGGAGTGAGGGCGAGCGCGGTCACCCGATGCGCGCGCAGGTCGGCCGCCATCGCGTAGGCGAGCCGGATGACCGCGTTCTTCGCGAGGTCGTAGAAGAGATTGCCGCGGTACCCGAGCGTGTCCCCGTCGGTCACCTCGACGATCAGTCCGGAGCCCTGTTCCACCATGAGCGGCGTTCCGTGGCGGCTCGTGACGATATGGGTGTGGACGGCGCGTTCGAGGAGAGTCTGTCCCCGGGAGGTGGCGAGCTCCCAGAACGGCGTTCCCCACTCGGTGAGCGGGTCGCCGCCCCAGATGTCGTTCACCAGGACGTCCAGGCGGCCGGTATCCGAGCGGACGCGCGCGAAGAGCGCTTCGACCTCCGCCTCGACGGTGTGGTCCGTCCGCACCGCGATCCCGCGGCCGCCTTCCGCTGTGACCAGTTCCGCGGTTTCCTCGAGCGTCTCCGGTCGTCCGGGTGTCGCGGGCCGGCCCCGGACGCTGCGGCCGGTGCAGTAAACCGTGGCCCCGGCGGCCCCCATCATGCGCGCGATCCCGCGTCCGGCGCCGCGGGTGGCGCCGGCCACGACGGCTACCTGGTCGCGGAGGGGTCTGTCGGGCATGCGGCGGAGGAACTAGGAAAACGCGGAGAGCAGGCGGCGGCCGATCTCCGCGAGGTCGTCACGGGAGATTGTGAGCGGGGGAGCGAGCACCACCAGGTCCCCCTGTCCCTCGGGTCCGCCGACCGGGTACACCAGCAGGCCACGTTCCCAGGCGGATGCGGCGAACTGCCGGGCCGAACGCCCGCCGGCGCTTTCCGGACGAAGCGCGATGCCCGCGAGCAGCCCGCGGACCCACCACCCCTCGACGGCCGGTTCGCCTCCGAGGGGTTCGAGAGCGGTGCGGAACGCGTCCTCCAGGGACGCCGCGCGCGCCACCAGTCCTTCGTCGCGGATGACCCGCAGGACTTCCCGGACGACCGCGGCGACCACCGGATGGTGCGAGAACGTGAAGCCGTGCCGGAAGTCCGGGGCGACCGCTTCGACCACCTCCGGTTTCGCGACGACCGCCCCTCCGGGGAGGAAACCGGAGGTCAGGCCCTTGCCGAGGACCACGATGTCCGCGTCCACGCCGGCATGCTCCGAGGCGAGGAAGCGCCCGGTCCGGCCGCACCCGCTGAGAACCTCGTCCGCGATGAGCAGGACGCCCGCTTCGGCGGTCGTGCGGCGGACCGATCGCAGGTAGTCCTCCGGCGGCGCGAATCCTCCGGCCGACGCGCCGAGCACCGGCTCGACCAGGACCGCCGCGGCGCTTCCCTCAGCGCTCTCGACCGCCCGGTCGACTTCGGAGGCGCAGGCGACCTCGCATTCCGGATAGCGGAGGCCGAGCGGGCAGCGCGGGCACCAGGGCGCGGCCACGAGCGGCATGTCCGCGAGCAACGGGAGGTAGGGGGCCCGGAGCGCATCCCGTCCCGACACCGCGAGCGCCCCGAGGGTGTTGCCGTGGTAGCCGGGCCGTTGCGAGACGATCCGGTGGCGCTCGGGATGGCCGCCGGCCAGCGCGTGGGCGCGCGCCAGCTTGATCGCGGTCTCGACCGCCTCCGCGCCTCCCGGAGTCAGGTAGACCTTGGCGTTTCGGTAGGCCGGAGGCAACGAATCGACGAGCAGCGCGGCGGCTCCCTCCATGGCCGCCGTGGTGAACTGGGCGCCGTGTACGTACGCCAGGTCGCTCAACTGGCCCGCGGCGGCCTGGACAACCTCCGGCCGTCCGTGTCCCACGCTGATCGTGAGCGCGCCGCCGCAGGCATCCAGCCAGCGGCTGCCGTCGTCCGCCTCGATCCAGGCGCCGGCCGCGCGTTTCGCGACGCGATAGGTGCGCTCGAGATCCCGGTATAGAACCGAGCCGTCGGGATACCGGAAGGTCGGGGCTTCTTCGGGGGACGCGGTCATGGTGCGGCGCCCGCTTCCAGCAGGAAGCCGGGGAGGTCCCCGATGGTTGGCAGCAACACGTCCGGGGTCGCCGACCGGAGCATTGCCTCGTGACTGAAGTTGCTAACGATGGCGGCGGTCTGCGTGCCGGCGCTCTTTCCCATGGCGACGTCTTCCGGCCGGTCCCCCACGTAGAGCGCGTTCCGCGGATCCACGCCGAGCCGGGAAAGGGCGAGGAGAAGTCCCTCGGGATGGGGCTTCTTGTTCCGCGTGTCCTCGAAAGCCACCAGAGCGCCGAAGCGATCCGCAAGTCCCAGCCGGTCGAGGTCCTCGTGAAACCGCTGCCGGTCGGCGCTCGTGACCACTCCGAGCGGGAGTTCCCGGTCCGACAGGGTTCGAAGCGCGCCAAGAACCCCCGGGAGCAGCTTCACCGCGCGGTGGCGCTCGAGGTACTTCCTGCTCCAGATCGCGCCGGCCTCGTCCCAACGGCTCTCGGGGATTCCGAGCTGCCGGTAGGTCTCGTGCCAGTCGGGCCGGTAGGTGGCCTGGTAGCGGGCTTCGTCCATCCGAATCCCGAAGTGCTCGAACACCGAAAGCGAGGCATAGCGGGTGGTGGCGAAGCTGTCCACCAGGGTGCCGTCCCAGTCGAAGAGGACGGCGGAGACGGTGGGCATGCGACGCGGGAGCGGGGCGAGCCTACCCCACGAATGAGCGGTTCCGCGTCCCTTCCCGGCGGGTAGAATCCGCGCCGATGCTGACGTGCCGCGCCTCCCTCCTGGAGACCGGAATTCCGGCGATCGGCCGCCTGGAATTGCTGAGTACCGACTACGGTCTCGCGGCCATCCTGTTCTGCGGCGAACGCCGTTCCCGCGCTTCCGCGGCCTGGCGCCGGCGGAACGTCGGGTCCGCGGTCCCGGCAACCCCCGGGGAACACGACCTCTACGTACGCGAGATTCGCGAATACCTCGCTGGCGGCCGCCGCGAGTTCACAATGCCGCTGCACCGGACCGGCACCCCGTTCCAGCGCGCCGTCCTCGATGCGGTGGCGAGCGTGCCGTACGGCGCGCGCGCCAGCTACCAGGACATCGCCCGGGAGGTGGGGAGTCCCGCGGCCTGCCGGGCCGTCGGCGCGGCGAACGGCGCGAATCCCCTGCCGCTCGTCATCCCGTGCCACCGGATCGTCGGCGCGTCCAACAAGCTGACCGGATACGGCGGCGGCCTCGACGCCAAGCACTGGCTGCTCTCCCTGGAATCCCCGGCCCGGCTCGCCCTGGCTTCCTGAACGGGTCCACCCTCTCTCCCCCGACTGACATGACTGCGCTTCCAATCTCTCCCACTCCCGCGCACCGCCCGTACCGCTGGGCGGCGCTGACGCTCGCTCTCTTTCTCCCCGCCTGCGGAGGTGGCGGCGATGCGGTTTCGCCCGAGTCCGAACCCGCCGCCGAAACGACCCCGATGGAAACCACCATGCCTCCAACCGATCCCGAGTCCGATCTGCCCACGCCCGGTCCGTCCGCGGTGTTGATGCGCACGAGCGCCGGCGACCTGACCATCGAGCTGTACCCGAACGAAGCGCCGAGGACCGTCGAGAACTTCCTCCAGTACGTGGAAGACGGCTTCTACGACGGCACCATCTTCCACCGGGTGGTTCGTGGGTTCGTGATCCAGGGCGGCGGCTTCACCGCCGACATGATGGAAAAAGAGACCCGCGCACCCATCGAGAACGAGGCCACGAACGGTCTCATGAACCTGAGGGGCACGCTCTCGATGGCGCGGACCATGGACCCGCACAGCGCGACCTCGCAGTTCTTCATCAACACGAAGGACAACGCCATGCTCGATCACACGGCAACCACCACGAGGGGATGGGGCTACGCCGTCTACGGCATGGTGATCTCGGGCATGGAAGCCGTGGACCAGATCGAAGCGTCCCGGGTGGTGAGCCGCGCCGGTCACAACGACGTGCCGGAGACGCCGATCGTCATCGAGTCGGCGACCGTCGTCGCCCGCTAGGCCTGTTCTTCAGACAGGTCCGCAGACCGCGATCAGGACTTCCGGCCAGCCGCTGGCGTCCGCGAGCGGGTAGGGGGCATGCCGCGCCTCGCCCTCGCCGGGAAGGCGAAGGATGTTGCGCACCTGGTGCAGCTTGCGCGCCAGGACGGGAGAGACCGACGCGAGCGTCGAGAGCCGCTGTTTATGCCCCTCGGAAGCCGGTGTCTGGCCGTACCAGGCGAAGCGGTCGAACCCGGTCCGCAGCAACGCCTCGAACTCGGCGCGGGCGTACTCGCGGACGTGGAACGGATTGTCGGGCCGGTCCTCGATCGTCCGGCCCGGGCTGATCACTTCCCGTTCCGGCGTCGAGCAGAGGAAGATCCCTCCGGGAGCGAGAACCCGCCGCGCCTCCCGGACCACGGCCCGGTCGTCCTCCACGTGCTCGATCGTTTCGAAGGACGCGTAGAGATCGAAGCTCGCGTCCCGGAAGGGCAGGCGCGAGGCGTCCGCGAGGACCCCACGGAGAGCGCCGGCGCCGGAAGCAGGAAGCTCCGCCTCCCGGAACGCCTCTTCCGAAAGATCGGCCGAGACGACCCACCGAGCATCTCCGGCATTGATGATGCCCGATCCGTATCCGGCGCCGGACGCCAGATCGAGCACCCGCTTCCCCGCGGCGTATCCGGCCGCCCAGCGGTAGCGGGCCACGTGCTGGTTCCGGAGCCAGGGCGAGGCGAAGCGGTGCAGCGCGAGTCGTTCCACGAGACGTCCTGTTCAATCTTCGCCGAGCCGATACCGTTCCGGAAGGTGAAATGAAGGACGACGCCCCCGCGGTGAGCGCCTGTTTCCCCGCCTTCAACGACGCAGGTTCGATCGGCTGGGTCGCTCACCGGGCGCGGGAGGCGCTCGAGAGCACCGGACGCGACTTCGAGATCGTGATTCTGGATGACGGGAGCCTGGATCGGACGGCCGAAGCCCTCCAGCGCCTCGCCGCCGAGATTCCGGAGTTGAGGACGCTCCGGCACGAGCGGAACCGCGGCTACGGCGCCACCCTCCGGGACCTCTTCACCGCTGCCCGCTTCCCTCTGGTCGTCTATACCGACGGGGACGGCCAGTTCGACCCCGGGGAACTCACCCGCTTCTTGGACGCGGCCAGCCCGGACGTCCAACTGGTGAACGGCTTCCGGCGGGAGCGGGCCGACGGGCCGCTCCGGAGGACTCTCGGCCCCCGCTTCCATCGGGTGATCGCGGAAACGTTCGGGCTTCCGGCGCTCCGGGACTGGGACTGTGATTTCCGCCTCTTCCGGCGCGACCTGCGGATCGAGGCCTCGATGACCTTCGACGACGGAACCGCCGTGGTGGAGTTCCTCGCCGCGCTCGGCGACCGGGACGTCCGGTTCGCCGAAGTGGAAGTGAGTCACCATGAGCGCCGCGCCGGTGAGAGCCAGTACTTCCGGCCGCGGTCGGTCATCTCCGGCCACCGGAATCTGCTCCGGCTCTGGCGTCGGCGCGGATCGCCACCGATCCGGCTGCGGGCGTGGTGGAGCGCCGCTGGGGACCGCTAACGCAGGACCGCGACCACCCCGGCGCCCTCGCGCACCGCGATCACCCGGCCGTCCGCCGTGAGGTCGCCGAGACGCTCCGCCGCGCCTCCCGGCCAGCGCACGACCACGTCCAGGATCGTCTCGCCGTCGCCGGCCCCGAGGTGCACGCGCGGATCGTTCGACGACAGGAAACTCCCGCTGCGGTGCGCCTCGCGGACTCGCCGCACCCCGTCCGCGGTGGAAAACGCCACCCGGGCCCCGGTCCCGTCACGTGGCGCCCGGGTGCCCACAGGCTGTAGCGTGACCCCGCGGCCCCCGCTCGCGTTCCGGAACAGCGCCGCTTCCTCATCGATGTTCACGACCACCAGATCGGGTAGCGCGTCGCCGTCGAGGTCCCCGAACGCGACCCCCCGGCTCGAGCGTTCCGGCCCGTCCCACTCGTCTTCGAGAAACGTCCCGCCGCCCTGGTTCCGGAAGATCTGGTTCTTCATCAGGTAGCGCGTGCCGCTGCCGGCGGCTTCGGCGTCCGGGTAGACGTGTCCGTTGGCGACGAAGAGATCGAGCCACCCGTCGGCGTCCAGGTCGATGAACCGGGTCCCCCAGCCCAGGTAGAACCAGCCCGGCATCCGCAGCTCGTTCCGGGTGGTGCTGTCCTCGAAGAAACCGCTTCCCGCGTTCCGGTAGGCGGTGTTCGTGTCGTGGGAGAAGTTCGTCACGAAGAGATCGAGCTGGCCGTCCTCGTCGAAGTCGCCGGCGTCCACCCCCATGCCCGCCTGGGCGAGGCCGTCCACGTTGTAGGCGGTCCCGGAGAGGAGCGCCTGTTCGCTGAACCTCCCCTGGCCGTCGTTCACGAAGAGGTGGTTCGGCACCGAGTCGTTCGCAACGTAGAGGTCGGCATCCCCATCCGCGTCCAGGTCTCCCGCGACCACCCCCAGGCCGTAGCCGGCCTCGGCTGCGGCAATCCCCGACCCCGTGGTGAAATCCTCGAACGTCCCGTCGCCCCGATTCCGGAAGAACCCGTCTTCCGCCGGAATCAGCCCCGAGGGACCGCAGAAGACCGGCAGCCCGAACCAGACGCAGCTCGCCGCGGCGCCCGGGAGCGGGAGGGACTCGATGGAGTCCTCCGTGTAACCCAGCACCACCAGGTCCAGGTCGCCGTCGCCTTCGGCGTCGAGGAACGCCGCGGAGGTGGAGTAACCGGGGTGCGAAGCGCCACCGGCGGCGGGGACGCGCTCGAAGGTGCCGTCCCCCCGGTTTCGGTAGAGGACGTTTTCGCCCAGGTTCGTGACGTAGAGGTCCGGGAACCCGTCGTTGTCGACGTCCGCCGCCGCGACTCCGTAACCCCAGCCGGTGTCGCCGACGCCGGCGGCCTCGGTCCGGTCCGTGAACCGGAATCCCCCCTCGTTCCGGAAGAGCCGGTTCGGCAGGCCGGGACCGGGAGTCCGGTCTTCCAGCGGGGCGCCGTTGACGAGATAGAGGTCGAGGTCGCCGTCCTGGTCATAGTCGAGGAGGCCGGCGCCCGCCCCCAGGGACGAGACGATGAACCGCTTTTCCGGCTCGCCACTCACGTTCCGGTAGTCGATTCCGCTGGCTCCCGTCACTTCCTCGAGACGGATCTGGCCGCCGGCCGCGGTGTGCCCGGCCGGTCCCTGCAGGAAGACGAGGACCGCGACCGCGACGGGGATCCGCCGCGGAAAGCGCCGCCCTCGGAACGTCACCGGTCTCGGCCGAGACGCGTGGCGGCTTCCTGAAGATCGTCGTTGTCCGGCCAGTCGGAGAGCGCGGCCTCGAGCACGCCGAGCGCCTCGTCCGGCTGGCCGCTCGCTGCCAGCGACTCGGCGTAGAGCAGGTGGTGCACGGGTTCGGCGGTAGCCAGGGCCAGCAGCCGGCCGGACTCCTCGACCGCGAGGCCGGGCGCCCCGCCGGCGATCAGATGGGCGATCAGCGCCATCTTGGGCTCGCGGGCGCCCGGGTTCGCATTGACCATCGCCTTCAGTTCGTTCGTCCGATCGGAGAACTGCCGGAGTTCGGCGAATCGCTGGAGGTGTCCGCGGCCCTTCTCTGCCTGGGCTGGATCGCCGCTTCGCGCCAGCAGGTTCCCCAGGTGGAGGTGCGGTTCGGGCAGGGTGGGGGCGGCCGCGATGGCCGCTTCCAGCCGCCGGGCGGCTTCGTCCGGATCGTCCGCGGCCGCCAGAGACTGCCCGAGCGTCGTCAAACCGCCCGCGAGTTGCTCCGGGTCCGCGGAGGCGCCCGCCGCCTCGACCGCCGGCGTCAGCACCGGGATCGCTTCGGCGCTGCGCCCGGCCTCGTGGAGCAGCAGGCCGAGACGGAACCGGGCCCGGGCGTGGTGCGGGTCCAGCCGGATCGCCTCCCGGTAGGCTCCCTCCGCTTCCTCTCCCTCCTGGAGATAGTGCAGTACGTCGCCATTCGCAAACTGCGCCTCCGCGTTCTCGGGAGCTGCCCGGGCGGCCTCGGCGCATGCCTCCCGGGCCACCTCGAGCCGCTCTTCGCGCGACCGCAGGAGACAGGTCTCGAACAGCGTGCCGGGATTGCCCGGCTGGAGCCTCAGCGCGGCCGCCAGGTGGGGTTCGGCCATCTCGTACTGTCCGAGTTCCGAGTAGAGCGCGCCCAGATGGTGGCGCGCCTCAAAGGAATCGGGATTCGCCTGCGCCGCCTGCTGCAGCGCCGAAATACCCTCCGGCCTCCGCCCGGCCTGCACAAGGAGCACCCCGAGCGGCGCCAGCACCTCGGGTCGCCCCGGATACTCGCTCCGAAGCTCCTCCAGCCTTCGAATCGCCTCCTCCCGTTCTCCCATCCTGCCGAGCAGGACGGCCAGGTCCCGGCGCGCCTCGGGGTGCCGGGGATCGAGCGCCAGGACCTCGCGGAGGGCCGCTGCGGCTTCGGGAAACCGCCCGAGGGCGGTCAACGCGCCCGCGCGGAGCAGCGGTCCCGTCGTGTTTTCCGGAACCAGCCGGCCGAACTCTTCGGCGAGCGCGGCGGCCTCCGGGAAATCGCCGAGCCGCAGCCGGGCCACCGCGAGCATCCAGACTGCCCGCGGATTCGTGGGATCGGCGCTCCGCGCCCGCTCGAGATGCGGGAGCGCCTCCTCGATACGTCCCTCTTCGACCAGTTGCCGGGCCCTGACGAGCGGATCCGTCTGGGCGGCGGCGGTCGAGGCGAGGACGGAGACGAGGAGTAGCGTGGCGAGGCGCCGGCGGCAGGGCGTTTCCCGTCGGGTTTTCATGGATTCAGTGGCCGAAGTATCGCAAGACCGCACTGCGGGCCGCGGCGTCCCGGAAACCCGGACGGTTCAGGGAGCGAGTTCGCTAGTACCGCGTTGCGTGCCGGTTTCGCGGGCACTACCATGAACCGGCAATGTTCTCGAGGTTCCCTGGAGTTTCGCGGCGCCTGGCGGCGCTCTTCGCCGTCGGCCTCTTCGCGGCTGTTCCCGCCGCGGCCCAGGAGGAACTGAGCGAAAAGGAGCAGGTCGCGGCGCTCCCGGAGCACTGGCGCGTGTGGTTCGAGGAAGAGGTGCCCTACCTCATCACCGACCGCGAGAAGCGCGTGTTCCTGAACCTGACCTCGGAAACGCAGCGTGAAGCGTTTGCCGACGCCTTCTGGCGCAAGCGGGACCACAACCCCTCCACGCCGGAGAACGAGTTCCGGATCGAGCACTACGAACGGCTCGACTACGTGAACAACTGGTTCGGCCGCTCCACCTTCCGCGAGGGTTGGCAGACCGACCGCGGCCGCTACTACATCCTGCTCGGGGCGCCCCGTTCCATCCAGAACTACGAGGCCCGGGACGAGATCTACCCGACCGAACTCTGGTTCTACAACAACTCGGAGTTGAAGCGGTTCGGGCTTCCCGCCTTCTTCTACCTGCTCTTCTGGAGGCGCCACGGCGTTGGGGAACTGCAGCTCTACGACCCCATCTCGGACGGCCCGACCGCTCTCCTGACCGGCTACCAGCCGGAGCGGCGCGATTTCCGGGACGAAGTGGAGCGCGCCTACGAGATCCTCTACGAGTTCGACCCCGAGATCGCGAACGCGGCCATGTCCTTCCGCACCGACGAACAGGACATCACCCGGTTCCAGGCGGTGCCGTTCGGCTCGCTGTCGTTGCTCGGGGACATCCACGAGGTGCCGTTCCGGGGGCTCGACGACAGCTACGCCGACCGGCTCGACTTCGAACGCGGCGCGATCGAGGCCGACTACCTGTTCACCTACGTTCCCGGGCACGGGGCCGTTGCGGTGCTTCCCGGCCCCGAGAACGCCTCCTTCCTGCACTGGGTGGTCCAGGTGGACGCCCAGTACACCGCGTTCATCCGCAACGAGGACCGCGGCAGCTACGACACCGCGTTCATCGGCACGGTTGAAGCCGTGCTCCGCGACGATCCGGAACAGGTGGTGACCGAGTTCCGGAAGGAGTCCTTCGTCTCGCTGAGCGACGAACAGGCCCGCGGGACCCTGCAGCGCCCGTTCTCCTGGTCCGGGGTGCTGCCCCTGATCCCGGGGGATCACACGATCCGGATCGTGCTTCGAAACCGGGCGTGCGCCTCGCGGGACGAAGAGGACTGCGCGAAGAGCTACACCCTGGTGGAAACGGATGTCAGCGTGCCTCCCCGCGACGGCACCCCGCGCCTCAGCGACCTGGTCCTGGGGCGGCGCATCGAAGCCGGTCCGCCACAGTACCGGCCCTTCCGCATCGGTTTCTCCGGCGTGGTGCCGAATCCGCAGGCGGTGTACACGGTGGGCGACAACTTCGTCGCGGCGGTGGCGCCGGAGAGCGCGCCCGATGGGGCGTCCGTCCGTTTCGGCATCGTGAGCCGCGAACCGCTGAGCGACGGTGACGTGATCTACACGAGCGACCTGCCGGCGGAGCCGGACGCGGCGACGGGCCTCGTGGCCCTCGACTTCTCGCTCCTGGACATCGGAGCCGGCCGCTACGAACTCCAGGCGGAGCTGCTCGACCGGGCCGGGGGCACGCTGTCCTCACGCCGGGCGGAGTTCTCGGTATCTCCCCGCGGGGACCTGCTCGAGGCGGGCTTCCACGGCACCATGCTCCCCTTCGGCCCGGAGAACCCCGGCTTCACCAGCCTCGCCATTGGCGAGCAGTTGATGGCGCTCGAACGGACGGAAGAAGCCCGGCCGATGGTCGAGCAAGCGGTCGCCATGGCGCCCCGTCTCGGACGCGCGCGGGAACTCCTCGCCCAGCTCGAGGTCGAGGCGGGCAATCCGGCGAGGGTTGTAGAACTGCTCGAGCCGGTCTATGAGCATGTCCAGGATCGCTACGCCCTGCTACGGGTGCTCGGAGAGGCGTACTTCCACCTGGCCCGCTACGAAGAGGCGGAGGACCTGCTCGCGAGAGCCATCCTCCTCGAGAACCCGGACACCCGGAGCCTCAACCTGCTGGGGCTCGCCCGCTTCCAGGTCTCCGACTTCGAGGGAGCCCGCGAGGTGTTCCAGCGGTCACTGGCGCTGGACGCGGAACAGCCGCAGGTCGAAGAGGCGCTGACCCGGGTTACCGAAGCGGAACGCGGCGCCCAGTCTCGGGAGCAGCGGCGGAACCAGTAGAGGCGCTCGGAGCGCCGGCCTCCAGCCGGCATCGCCCTCCCGGCGCACGAGGCCCGTCCCGCCGCCCGCCTTGGGCGGGCTGTGCCGGCTGAAGCCGGCGTTCCAAGCCGCTACTCCGAACCGAGGGCGACGATCGGATCGAGGCGCGCGGCCCGCCGCGCCGGACTCACGCCGGCGATGACCCCGGTCAGCAGCGCCACCACGAACGAGATC
>CAYUVU010000097.1:0-11242 GCA_964448205.1 uncultured Acidobacteriota bacterium | reverse complement strand
GGGTCGAGCGCGCCGCCGACCTGATGCCGCGGCTCGAGCCCGCCGAGATCTCCCAGCTTCTCCAGGAGCTCGACCCCGACGACGCCGCCGAGTTCCTGAGCGAACTCCCCGAGGAACTCCGGGAGCGGGTGCTCCGCGGGATGCGGACCCGCGAGGCCTCCGACGTCGAGGACCTGCTCCAGTACCCGGAAGAGACCGCCGGCCGGATCATGAGCCCGAAGGTGTTCTCCGTCCCCGAGGACGCCACCATCGGCGAGACCATCGCCCGCCTCCAGGAGTCTCCCGACGTGGAGATGGTCTTCTACATCTACGTCGTGGACGGCCACGGCACCCTGGTGGGAGTGCTCTCGCTGCGCCAGCTCCTCCAGCGGCGCCCGGAGGCGCTGCTCTCCGAGGTCATGGTGACCGACGTGCTCCGGGTGCGCACCGAGATGGACCAGGAGGAGGTCGCCCAACTGGTGGCCAGCTACAACATCCTCGCGGTCCCGGTGGTGAACCAGCAGGGGAAGCTGGTCGGGGTCATCACGGTGGACGACGTCATCGACGTCATCAAGGAAGAGGCCACCGAGGACATGTACCGGATGGCCGGGCTCGGGGTCTCCGAGAGCGTCTTCACCAAGGCGTCGCGCTCCATCCGGATGCGCATCCCCTGGCTCGCCGTGAACCTCGCGACCGCGTTCCTGGCCGCCTGGGTGGTCAGCCTCTTCGAGGAGGACATCGCCCGGTTCGCGATCCTCGCGGTGTTCATGCCCATGGTGCCGCTCCTCGGCGGCAACGCGGGCAACCAGACGCTGACCGTGATGGTGCGCGGGATCGCGCTCGGGGAGCTGAGCTGGAAGAACAGCCGTCAGGCTCTCCTCAAGGAACTCGCGGTGGGCTCGGCCAACGGGCTGACGATCGGCATCCTGATCGCCGGGGTCTCCTGGGTCTGGAAGGGCGATCCACGGATCGGGCTGGCCCTGGCGCTGGCCATGGTCGGCACGATGGTGGTGGCGGCGGTCGTGGGGACGCTGATGCCGCTCACCCTGCGCTGGCTGAAGGTGGATCCGGCGCTGGCCTCCTCGGTGTTCGTCACCACGGCCACGGACGTCTCCGGCTTCCTGCTGTTCCTCAGCATCGGGGTGACGGCGCTCACGCACCTCTGATTGGAACGCCGGCTTCAGCCGGCACAGCCCGCCGCAGGCGGGCGACGGGACGGACCTCATTCGCCGCGATGGCTCGGCTGCGCGCGTCACTGCACCCGGGGTAGCGACAAACCGCCCGCGGCCCGGTCTGCCGGTGGGGCCGGCACCGCGCGCGGAGAGCGGGTGGATCCGCAGTTCCGCGAACGACCGCGAAGAACACCGGTTAGCCTCTGACCCGGCGCTCACCATGCCGCTGAAACAATCCCGCGCGTTCGTCCTCCGCACCTACGCGGTCGCCGAGGCGGACCGGGTCGCCGTGCTCTTCAGCGGCGACGAGGGGAAGGTCCGGGCGTGGGCGCGCGGCGCCCGGAAGCCCAGGTCGCGCTACGGGGGCGCCCTCGACATCGGGAACGAGGTGGAGGCCGGCTGGTACGAGCGCGAGGGCAGGGAACTCGTGCATCTCGACCGCTGCGAACTCGTCACCTCCGCGCTGCCGCTCGCCCGCGATCCGGTACGGGCCGCCGCACTGGGCTACCTTTCCCGGCTCGTGGACACCTTCGCCCCGGACCGGGAAGCCGACCCGAAGCTGTACCGGTTGATCTCCGCCTGCCGGGACGCGCTCCTCGACGAACGGCCGGCGGAACTCATCGTCGCCTACTTCGAAGGGTGGCTGCTGCGGCTCTCGGGGCTCTACCCGCGTCCCGGGCGCTGCGCCTGCGGGGCGGGCTTCGAGGAGGACGGCGCGGTGTTCTTCGCCGCCGGTCCGGTCTACGCCTGCACCCGCTGCGCTCCCGGCCACGGCGAACCGACCGACCGGCTTTCCGCCGGAGCGCTCGGCCTGCTGGAGACCTTCTGGGTTGCGCCGCCCTCCGCTTCGGCGCCGGAGGCCCCGGCCGCCCGTGAGCTCTTCCGGTTCCACGGGCGGCTCACCGCGGGGTTCGCGGAGCGGGCCTTGCCGGCCCGCCACGCGCTCGAGGGGCTCCTCGAACCCCGCGTCGGGCCCGCCGGAGGTCCCGCGCCGTGACCTTTCAGGAACTGATCGCGAAGCTGACGGGCTACTGGGCCGACCAGGGCGCCGTCGTCGTCCAACCGTACGACATGGAGATGGGCGCCGGGACCATGCACCCGGAGACGTTCTTCCGGGTGCTCGGCGAAACGCCGTGGAAGGTGGTGTACGTGCAGCCCTCCCGCCGGCCCGCCGACGGGCGCTACGGCGAGAACCCCAACCGTCTCTACAAGCACCACCAGCTCCAGCTCATTCTCAAGCCCTCGCCCCAGGACATCCAGGACCTCTACCTCGAGAGCCTGGCGGCGTGCGGGGTGGACGCTTCCCAGCACGACCTCCGTTTCGAAGAGGACAACTGGGCCGCGCCCACCCTCGGGGCGTGGGGCGTGGGCTGGCAGGTCGTGCTCGACGGCCTCGAGATCAGCCAGTTCACCTATTTCCAGCAGGCCGGGGGGATCGAACTCGCTCCCATCTCCGTGGAGATCACCTACGGGCTGGAGCGGCTCGCGATGTACCTGCAGGACGTGGAGAACGTCTACGATCTCGAATGGACGCGCGGCGTGGACTACCGCTCGGTGCGGCTCGTCGACGAGCGGCAGTCGTCGCGCTACGCGTTCGAAGAGGCCGACACCGCGGCGCTCGGCCGCGGTTTTGACGAAGCGATCGCCGAAGGCGCCCGCCTGATCGAGGGCGGACTCGTCATTCCCGGGTACGAACAGTGTCTCCGGGCTTCCCACCTCTTCAACCTGCTCGACTCCCGCGGCGCCGTCTCCGTCAGCGACCGTCCGCGCCGCATCCTGGCGGTGCGCGGCCTGGCGACGGCTGCCGCGCACCGCCACCTGGCCGAGCCATGAGCGGGCGGGAACTCCTGATCGAGATCGGGTGCGAGGAGATTCCCGCCGACTGGGTGGAGGGCCTCGCGAAGGGGTTCGAGACCGTCGTCGCCGCCGGTCTCGACCGGGAGCGGCTGACGGCGGAAACGGTCGGCTCGCACGGCACCGCCCGCCGGCTGGTCGTTCATGGCGCCGGGATCCCCGAGTCCCAGCCGGACGAGGTTCGCGAAGTCCTGGGTCCCCCGTGGCGGGTCGCCAGGGACGAGGACGGCCGCTGGAGCCGGGCCGCCGCCGGTTTCGCCCGCCGCCAGGGAATCGAGGAAGGAGACTTCGAAAGCCGCCTTCAGGCGGTGGAGACTCCGCGCGGCCAGTACCTGGGGATCCGGCAGGCGGTGCCCGGAAAACCGGCGATCCGCATCCTGCCCGGGATCCTGGAGCGCGCGCTGCGCGCCGTGCCGCTGCCGAAGGCCATGAACTGGGACGCCTCCATCGGGAAGAAGCCGTTCCCCTTCGCCCGTCCCGTCCGCTGGATCGCGGCCCTCTTCGGCGAGGAGGTCATTCCGTTCCGGATCGAGGTGACGGGCGGCACGCCGGTGGTGGCCGGGAACCGCAGCTACGGCCATCGGGCGCGGACCGCGGTGGAGGGAGAGAGTCCGGGCGCTTCGTTTCCCGTGGATTCGCTCGCGAGTCTCTCGGAAGGGCTACGCCGCCGTTTCGTGATCCTCGACGGCGGGGAGCGGAGGGGCCGCCTGCTCGGAGCGCTCGCGCGCTGCGAGGCCGAGGCGGGAGAGTCCGCGGAGGTCGGCGCCGCGGTGGACGTGCACAAGGACCTCGTGGAGTATCCCGGGGCGGTCCTGGGCCGGTTTCCCGACGAGTTCCTGTCGCTGCCCAAGGAGATCCGGGACACCGTTCTCATTCACCACCAGAAGTTCTTCCCGTTTCCGGCGGGCCCGTCCTTCATCGCCGTCACCAACCTGCCGGACGACCCGGCGGGGCATGTCCGGCGCGGCGCCGAGCGGGTGGTCGTGGCCCGGCTGCGGGACGCCCGGTTCTTCTGGGACGAGGATCGAAAGATCCCGCTCGCCGGGACCCGGCCGCGGCTCGCCGGCGTGGTCTTCCACCAGCGGCTCGGCAGCTTTCGGGAAAAGGCCGGCCGGATGGAGGAGCTCGCCGCCTGGACCGCCGCTTCGACGGGAGCGGATGCCGCCGCGGCGTCGCAGGCCGCCGGGATGGCGAAGTGCGACCTGACCGGTAACCTGGTCGGAGAGTTCGCGTCGCTCCAGGGTCTGGTGGGAGGACTGCTGCTCCGCGAGGAGGGACGCCCGGAAACCGTCTGGCAGGCCGTCTATGACCACTACCGGCCGGCGGGGCTCGAGGGAGACCTGCCGCGCAGCCCCGAGGGCGCCTCGGTGGCGCTCGCCGACCGGGCGGACACGCTCGCCGGCCTCTTCCTCGCCGGGGAGGCACCCTCGGGTTCGGGCGATCCATTCGCGTTGCGGCGGGCGGCGCTCTCCCTGATCCGGGTGCTGCGGGACGCTCCGGCGGCGTACCCGGGACATCGAAGCGGTTGGCCCTCCCCAAAAGCCCTGCTGGACCGGGCTCTCGACGGATACCGCCCGGACGATGCAACCCGGGCCACCGTTGCCGGGAAGCTCGCGGCCTTCGTGAACGACCGGCTCCCGCACGCGTTCGTTGCTCCGTCGACGCCAAGGGGAGTGGTGAACGCGGTGCTCGCGAATCGGGACTGGTCCCATTCCGTCGCCGACACGCGCCAGCGCATCGTGGATCTCGCGAAGGCGGTGGAGAGCGGGGACTACACGACGCTCGCGGCGGCGTCGCGGCGGGTCCGGCGCATCCTCACGCCCGGGATCCGGGAGGGGAAGGGCACCGGTCTCGATCCGGCCCTGCTGACCGAGGCGGCGGAGAAGGAGCTTGGCGCCAGACTCGAACGCGTGGAGGCGGAGGTCCTTCGCTGCTTCGCCGAGACCCGGTATTTCCCGGCGTTTCAGGCGCTGGCCACCCTCTCGCCCGCCATCGCCACCTTCTTCGATGACGTGCTGGTCATGGCCGAGGACCCCGTGGTGCGCGCGAACCGGCTGGCGCTGCTGGCGCGGCTGGATGCGCTGTTCAGCGAGGTGGGGGATCTGAGCCAGATCGAAGCCTCGGCGTCATGAGGGTGGACGCGGTGCGTTCCGGCCTGAAGACCGGCGCTCCCTGAGGTCCCCCAATGGGGCGGATTCATTTACTGCCGCCGGCGGTGGCCAACCAGATCGCCGCCGGGGAGGTGGTGGAGCGGCCGGCGGCGGTGGTCCGCGAGCTGGTCGAGAACTCGATCGACGCCGGGGCCACGGCGGTCTCGGTGCGCGTGAAGGGCGCCGGGAGAACCGAGATCCGGGTGAGCGACGACGGGGTGGGGATGACGCCCGAGGACGCCCGTCTGGCGATCGAGCGCCACGCCACCAGCAAGATCGAGTCGGTGGACGACCTGACCTCGATCGGGTCGCTCGGCTTTCGGGGGGAGGCGTTGCCTTCGATCGCCTCGGTCTCCCGGTTCCGGCTGCGAACCCGCGGAAGAGAGGCCGACTCCGGGTGGGAGATCGAGGTCGAGGGGGGTACGACGGTTTCCGAGCGGCCGGCCGGGACCCCGCCGGGCACCACCGTGGAGGTCCGCGACCTGTTCTTCAACACGCCGGCGCGGCGCAAGTTCCTGCGGGCGGAGAAGACGGAGACCTCGCACATCGTCCAGGCAGTCTCGAACCTCGCGCTCGCCTGGCCCCAGATCCGCTTCGATCTGCAGAGCGGAGACACGAGGGTGTTCGCCCTCGAACCAAGCGCCGACGCCGCGGAACGTCTCCAGCAACTGGAACCGCGTTGGGCCCGGGACGCCATCCCGATCGAGGCGCGCGCCGGGGAGCTCACGGTCCGGGCCTTTCTGTCACCGCCCATGGCGCGCCGCGGGGCCGCTTCGCGGCTGCTGCTGTTCCTGAACGGACGGCCCATCAAGGACCGGCGTCTCTTCCACGCGGTCACCGAGGCCTACCGCCGGCTCTCCAGCCTGAGCGGGACGCCGAAGGCCTACGTGTTCGTCGAGGCGCCGCCGGACGCCGTGGACGTGAACGTGCACCCGGCGAAGGCGGAGGTGCGGTTCGCGGATCCCGAAGCGGCGTGGGGCGCCGTCTTCCGCGGCGTCCGGGCCGGCCTCGAAGGATCCCCGAAGCGGATGGACCTCGGAGTGGCCGGCGGCGGGCGCGTCGAACGGCCGCCGGCGGAGACCGGGGCGCCCGCGGGCGGCGCTCCGCGTGGAGACCGGATGCGGGCACGCGCCGGGTGGGACGGGGCGAAGGTCGGCGAGCTGCTCTACGGCGCGGACCGGGTGGAGGAGCCGGTACGGGCCAGCTACCTGGACTTCGGGGCCACGCCCCCGAAAGTGCTCGGCCAGTTCCGGCGCACCTATATCCTCGCCGAGGAGCGCTCGGAACTGCTCGTCGTCGACCAGCACGCCGCGGATGAACGGGTCCTCTTCAACCGGCTGATGGACTTGTCGAGCGAGACCCGGACCCAGGAACTCCTGCAGCCGGTGCCGCTGGAACTCTCGCCCGTGGAGCGGGCGGCGCTGGCGGACGAGCACGAGCGCCTGGCTGCCGCCGGCTTCGACATCGAACCCTTCGGGGGGGACGCCTGGATCCTCCGCGGCGTGCCGGAAGCGCTGGGAGTGGGACGCGGGCTGGACGTGCTCATGCGCTCGCTCGCTTCCGAAGAGAGCGAGTGCACGGCCGCCGCCGCTCACGACGCCCGCGCCCGCATCATGGCGCGGGTCGCCTGTCACGCCGCCGTGACTGCCGGGGTCACCCTCACGACCGAGCGGATGAACGAGGTGCTGGCCTCGCTCTGGGGAACGGCGAATCCCTCGACCTGCCCGCACGGCCGCCCCACGGTGCTGCGCCTCGATCTGCCGTTCATCGAGCGGCGTTTCGGACGGATCTGACATGACCGCCGCACCGAAGCGCCGCCGCGAGCCGTTGCCCACCCGGGTGACGCTCGCCTGGATCCGTTACTTCGCCGGCCGGACGCTGATGATGGCGGGGATGCTGGTGGTGACCGGCGCGGCCGCGCTCTTCTTCGGCGCCGATGCCGAGCGGCGGATGCTCGTGTTCACGGGGGCGGGAGCGGCGCTCTTCGTTACCGGATGGCTGCTCTCGAAGAAGCGGCCACCCGAGGCGCGCTGACCGGGCGGGGCCGTCCTCGGACGCATCGGTGGCGTTCAGGCTCGTTCACGCAGGGTAGAGCGAGGCGCGTTGCGCCCGCTGTGCGGGCGATGCCGGTCTGAAGGGCCCCACCGGGAGAACTGCCCGGCGTTCCCCTACCCCCCGATGCCGTCGGCGGTGAAGAAGCTGACCACCGACTCGAGTTCTTCCTTGCCTTCGTCCAGCTTGTGCTTCAGCACCTTCCGCACGGTCGCCATGCCGACCACCGCCTCGCCGTCCATGATCGGCAGGTGCCGGAAGTGATTGGAGACCATGATCTCGAGGGCCTGTTCCAGCGTCGTCTCCGGGCTGATGGTCACCGGATCGGCGGTCATGGCGTCTCCCACCCGGGTGGTTTCGGGATCCCGGTGCTGCGCGACCACGCGCGTCATCAGGTCGCGCTCGGTGAAGATCCCGGCCAGCGTTCCATCGGGGTTCATGACCGCGGCCGCCCCTACGCGGTTCCGCACCATCGCCTGCACCGTCGCGCAGATCGTTTCCTCCGGGGGAACGCAGGTGGCCGGCCGGTGGCTGATCTTGAGCAGCGGGTCCATGACGTTGTCCTTCGATGATCGTGGTTTGAGAACGGCTAGTTTCGCAAAAGGCGGGCGCGATGGCAATGTTCGCGTGCCGCCGCCCGGCAAGGGAACAGAATTGCCCGGTTCCTCGTCAGAGCAAGACTCCCCGCATGCGCCTCGCCATCGTCTGTTACCCGACCCACGGCGGGAGCGGCGCGGTCGCCTCCGAACTGGCGATCGGGATGGCGGATGCCGGACACGAGGTCCACGTCGTCAGCTACGCGGTGCCTTTCCGGCTGCGGCGGTTCCACCCGGGAGTGCGGCTCCATGAAGTGGAGATCGCGTCCTATCCGCTCTTCCGCTACCCCCCGTACACGCTCGCTCTCGCGACCAAGCTGGCCGAGGTCGCGAGCGAGGGCGGCTTCGACATCATCCACGCTCACTACGCGGTTCCCAACGCGGTCAGCGCCTTCCTCGCGCGCGAGATCATCGGAGATGGCCGGACTCGGGTCGTGACCACCCTCCACGGGACCGACATCACGCTGGTGGGGGCGGACAAGTCGTTCGACCGGGTGATCCGCTTCGCGCTGGAGCGCTCCGACGCCGTCACCGCGGTTTCGGACTATCTCGCCGCCCGCACCCAGCGCGACTTCGCCCCCCACGTCGCGGTCGAGGTCATCCCCAACTTCGTGGACACCGAGCTGCCGGCTCCCGGTCCGGAGCGCTACGCCCGTGACGCCTGGGCGCCGAACGGCGAACGGATCCTCATGCACATCTCGAACTTCCGGCCGGTGAAGCGAATCAGCGACGTGGTGCGGGTCTTCGCCGCAGTCCGCCGGGAGCTCCCCGCGAAGCTGGTGCTGGTCGGGGAAGGCCCGGAGCGGCTCTTCGCGCAACAGCTCGTGCGCGAACTCGAGATCGCGGCGGACGTCGTCTTCCTGGGGCAGCAGGACGACATCCGGGGACCCCTCGCCTGCGCGGATCTCCTGCTGCTGCCGAGCGAGCAGGAGAGTTTCGGCCTGACGGCGCTGGAGGCGATGGTGAGCCGGGTGCCGGTGATCGCGACCACGATCGGCGGCCTCCCGGAAGTGGTCACCGACGGCGAATCGGGGCGGCTGTTCCCGGTGGGCGAGGTGCGGGGCATGGCCGCGGAGGCGATCCGGCTCCTGACCGACGAGCCGGCGCGCCAGGCGATGGGTGACGCCGGGCGGGCCCGGGCGATCACCCACTTCGCGCGTGAGGTCGTGTTGCCGCGCTACGAGGACCTCTACCGGCGGGTGGCGGCCGGCTCGCTGCCGGTCGCGGTCGACTGACCGCGGCGCGGCCGATCCGCGGCTACCCGCGGTAGATCGCTTCCCGGTAGCCGAGGGACTTCGGGCGCTCGGCCAGATACGCCTGATCCGCGAGGCTCCGAACACCCAGCCGTTTCGCCCATGCCGCGAGCGAACGGACCGGCGCCGCCAGGGGAATCTCGCCCGCCAGGAACGCGGCGATCTCGCCGCCCAGGCGTTCCCGGGCCGCCGGATCCAGCGGTCTGGCGAGGTGGCCGGCCAGGTGCAGGAGGACGTTGTGATGCGTCCCCGTGGACGCCGGCTCGGCGAGCCCGGCGAGGAAATCTTCCCGGTAGCGCGGCAGCGCGCGCCGGCCGTCCCGCGTGGCGGCGAGAAAGCGGCCGAGCCGCCGGGCGGTCCGTTCCGAATGCGCCATCAGGACCATCTTCCAGCGCGCGTGGAACGCGTAGAGCCTCGCGGCGCCGGGCGAGCCCGAAGCGAGTTCCCCGATCTCCGCGAGCGCGAAGACCCGGGTCAGCCAGTGGTCGCGGCGCGCGGCGCTCTCGAGATCCGTTTCCGAGATTCGCGGCGCCTCGGGAAGCGCTGCCGCGAGGCGGCTCGCGAAGACCCCGGTCCCGTCCTCCGAGACCACGGCGCCGCCCTCGTGAAGCCTCACGTCGCCCATGCCGCAGCTCGGCGAACGGGACTTGAGCACGATCCCGGCGACGCGGGCCGCGTCGAAAGCGGCGGCGGCCTGCCGCGCGTAGTCGTCCATCAGCGGGGTCAGGTCGTCATTCCGGGAGCCGAGCAGCCGGGTGACGCTTCCGCTCCGTTCAAGCCGGATCTTCGGCCGCGGCACCCCCAGCCCGATGCCGACTTCGGGGCACTCGGAGACCAGTTCGAACGCGCCGCCGAGCGCGTCGGTCACATAGCTGCTTTGGCGGTGCCCGCCGTCGTAGCGCACCGCCTCGCCGAGGAGGCAGCCCGACACCGCGATCCGGATCGGAGGCTGACGGTCCACTGTCACTCCGCGCAGAGTTCCCGGGCGGTGGCGAAGACCTCGTGGAACATGGGCCGGGTGAGCCGGCCGGTGAAAGTGTTCTGCTGGCTCGGGTGGTAGCTCGCGAGCAGTTGGATCCGGGGCGCGATCGGGACCGCGGCGCCGTGGCCGAACCGTGGCGCCGGGGTCGGGACCGCGCGGCCGAGCGCCCTCCACGTGCGAAGAAAGGTCCGGAAGGCGATCGAGCCGAGGGCGAGCACCACCCGAAGTCCCGCCGCCTGGCGGATCTCCTCCTCGAGAAACGGTTGGCAGGCGGCGAGTTCCTTCGCGGTCGGGCGGTTCCCGGGCGGAGCGCAGTGGATCGCGGCGGTGATTCGGGTGTGGAGCAGCCGGAGCCCGTCGCCCGGATCCGGCGAGTAAGGCGCCGACGAGAAACCGAACCGGTGGAGCGCTTCGTAGAGCCACTCCCCCGACCGGTCTCCGGTGAACATCCGGCCCGTGCGGTTCGCGCCGTGGGCCGCCGGGGCGAGACCCACGATCAGCAGGCGGAAGCCTTCGTCCCCGAAAGATGGGACGGGCCGCGCCCAGTACCCGAGGCCGCGAAACCGCCGGGGCGGCTCGCGCGCGACCGCCTCGCGATGAGCCACGAGACGCGGGCAGGCGCGGCACGCGGTCACGCGCGAGTGGAAGTCGGTGGGGAGGGTCACGGGGCGCCCCGATTGTCGCAGGCCGTTCAACCGCCGGCGGCATCCGTCAGAATGTGCGGCCGGAATCCCGAATGACCGCGCTGGAGCAGTTCCTCGAGCCCGACGATCCGGGCAGGTGCCGGCTTGCGGTGAGCTGGACCCCGGGAACCGATGCCGCGGCGCCGGTCTGGACATTCCTTCACGGGCTGGGCTCCGACCGCAAGGGAGAGAAGGCGCTCCGGTTCCGCGATCACCTCGCCGGGCGCGGGCCCGGGTTCCTGTCCCTCGACTTCACCGGGCACGGCGACTCGGGGGGCGACTGCCACGGCCTCTCGCTCACCCGGAATCTCGAGGACGTCGGCCGGGCCGTTTCCTTCCTTCGGGAGGAGGCGCCTGCGGCGCCGCTGGTCCTGGTGGGGTCGTCGATGGGGGGAATCACGGCGCTCTGGTACGCGGCGCTCCATCCCGGCGACATCCACCGCGTCTTCGCGATCGCTCCCGCCTTCCTGATGGCCGCGCGCTTCGCGGCCAGCCTCTCCGCCGAGGCTCGCCGGGACTGG
>CAYUVU010000096.1:0-8226 GCA_964448205.1 uncultured Acidobacteriota bacterium | reverse complement strand
GGATCGCCTCCTCGCACACGGTGACGGCGCCGCAAGGTTCGGGCTCCGTCTCGGAGTGCGAGGCGGCCGCGCAGGCGTCCGACTGGGACGCCGCCGTCACCGTGTGCGAGGAGGCGATCCGGGAATCCCCGGACACCTTCGGCATCCACTACTTCCTGGGTTTCGCGTACCAGGCGAGGCAGGAATGGACCCGGGCCGGAGCCGCGTTCGAGTCCTTCCTCAACGCGGTCGAGGAACTGCCCGAAGACGTTCCGCGACCGGACGAGCAACTCGGGATCGCGGCGCGGAGCGCCGGGCTGGCGTGGTTTCGCGGCGGAGACCCCGAGACAGCGCTCCCGCTCCTCCGCCGGACGGCGGAAACCGATCCGGCCGACGCCGAGGTTCACTTCTTCCTCGGGGTCGGGCTGATGCAACGAGGTGACGCCGAGGGGGCGGAGGCGGCCTTTTCGGTCGTGGTCCGGGAAGCCCCCCAGATCCATCAGGCGCGGTTCTTTGCCGGACAACTCCGCTACGACGCGGGGGACTACGAAGCGGCGGGCGCCCACCTCACCCGCTACCTGGAGGCAGCGCCTTCAGGACCCTTTGCCGCCGACGCGCACTGGATGGCCGGGTCCATCGCCCTCAGGAGGTCGGAGTCCGGGACCGCGGACCCCGGCGCCGCCGGCGAGGCGCGCAGCCACTTCGCCGCGCTCCTCGAGGTCGAGCCGGACAGCCCCCGCGCCGCGGTCGCGCACTACTTCCTCGGCACCATCGCGGCCGACCTGGAGGAATGCGACCGGGCCCGCCGGCACTACGAGGACTTCCTGCGGATCGCGCCGGAGCACGAGCGCGCGGCCGAGGTGCGGCGCTACCTGGAGGAGGGTTTCGCACCCTGTCCGGCTCCCGCCGGGAATTCGCCCAATTCCCAAGGGCTATGCTAGTTTCCCCCGTTCGCACGGGCCGCGACCGCCTTCATCAGAGTGCGCGCCACGGGGCGTCCGGTCATCCCGTCAAGGAGACATTCGTCATGCCTACCCGATTCCTCGCCCTGTCCGTTGTTGCCGCGTTCGGCGTACTCATGGGAAGCGCCCGGGAGGCGACGGCCCAGGATGTGGACCCGCAAAAGGCCGCCGCGTGCATGCAGGCGGTGGACGGCGCCAACTACGAACAGGTCCTCGCTGCCTGCCCCGAGGTACTCGAGGTACTTCCCGAGGACCATCCGTACTACGCGCACTGGGCGCAGACGGTGAACTACGCCTACAGCCTCCAGTGCCAGCCGGCGTTCGAAGCCCAGCAGTGGGACAGCGTGATCGCGTACTGCCAGATGGCGGTCGAGGCGAACCCCGGGGCGTTCATCATGAACTACTTCCTCGGCGTCGCCCACCAGACGAAAGAGGACTGGGCGAACACCGCGGTCAACTTCACCGCCTTCCTGGACGGGGTCCGGGGAAACTCGGAGGCGGCGTCGCAGCTCTCGGACCAGGTGGCCACCGCCCAGCGCTCCGGCGGGATCGCGTACGCGCGGGCGGGCGCGCTGCAGGACGCCATTCCCCTGCTGCAGGCGGCTGGCCGCGCGAACGGGACCGACGTTGAGGTCCACTACCGGCTGGCCGTCTCCCTCCTGTCGACGGGCGACAGCGCGGGCGCCGAGCGGGCGTTTTCGGTCGTGATCGACAACGCTCCGAACCCGATCGCCAGCGTTCTGTTCCTGGCCGGACAGCTCAACTACAACGCCGGCGACTACGCCAAGGCCGATACCCGGCTGACCGCCTACCTGGCGAATGCCGGAGGAGACCGGGGCGTCCCGGACGCCCACTTCATGCTGGCTCAGGCGCTCCAGGGTTCGGACGAGGACCGGGCCGTCACCCACTACCAGGGCTTCCTCTCCGGGTCGGCCGCGGGCGACCCGCGGATCGTGGACGCCAACTTCGCCCTCGGCACCATCTTCTACAACCGCGACGACTGCGGAAACGCCGAGACGCACTACCAGACGTTCATGGAACTGGCGCCCGACCATGCGAACGCCGCCCAGGTGACCGAGATCCTGGCGTCGATCGCGGAAGGCGGCTGCGAGGGCGGCTGAGGCTGACGACCCGCACCGTCCCGTCTGAAAGCCTTCCTCACGGGCTCCGAATCCGCAGTAGCTGTTCGCAGTTCCATGTCCGTATTCGCCTTTACACCACCATTCGTTGCCTGTGCTAGGCTGCTTCGTTCCCGTAATGGGGACGGGGACTCTGGGGGTTTGGCCGGCTTTCGCGGGCCGTAGCGCCCTACCCGCCCTCGAGGAGGTTCTGTCATGTCACTCCGGAGCAACATCGGAATCCCGCTTCTGCTCGTTGCGACCCTCGCCTTCCCAGGGCTTGCCCTCGCCGCAGCCCTCCCACACCCGCTTCTCCAGGAGGATCCGGGCGAAGTGTGCGAGGCCGCCATCGAGAGCCAGGTCTGGGAGGACGTGCTCGCGAAGTGCGAGCCGCTGCTCTCGACCCACGACGAGAGCGACCCTGCGTACGAGTTCTACAAGGAGAACGTGGATTACGCCCACACCACGATCAACTACCAGAACCAGCAGCAGTGCGTGGAGTCGGCGCAGGCCGGCGCCTGGGACACCACCCTGACCGCTTGTCCGGCGATCCTCGAAGCGGTTCCCGATTTCTTCGTCGCCCATCTCTTCCTCGGCTTCGCCCATCAGGGAACCGGAAACCAGGACGAGGCCATCGGTTCGTTCGAGCAGTTCCTCTCCGCCGCCGATGCGAATCCGGCGATGGCCGCCCAGCTCGGCGACCAGATCACCATGGCGCGGCGCAACGTCGCGATCGCCAAGAGCGAGATGGGCGACCGCGCGGCCGCGATCCCCATGCTGCGGCAGGTCGCCGAAGCCGATCCGTCGGACGCGGAAGCCCACTTCCGGCTTGGATACGCGCTGCTCCAGGAGGACGACGATGCCGGAGCGGAAGAGTCCTTCGCAGCCTTGATCGCCCTGAACCCGGACATCCCGCAGTTGCCGCAGGTTCTCTTCCTGGCCGGCCAGCTCGCCTACAACGCCCAGGAGTTCGACTCGGCCGCCGAGCGGCTGGGCAAGTATCTCGAAGCGGAACCGGAAGGGCAGTACGCCACCGAGGTCCATTGGATGCTCGGGTTCATCGCGGGACGCAGCACCGACGAGAACGGCATGATGCGCCACTACGGGGCGGCGCTCGCGGCGGATCCCAACAACCCGAACGCCCGGGACGCGAACTACTCCCTGGGTGTGATCGCCTTCAATCGCGGCCAGTGCAACACCGCGTTGCGCTACTTCCAGGCGTTCATGCGCCTGGCGAGGGGCGACTCGCGGGCCGCGGACGTCGAGGACATGATCCTCGACATCGAGGACGGGGTCTGCGAAGGCGGGTTCTAGCTGGGACCGGGTCACCGCCCGGCCGCTTCCCGCGGGGCCTGGAGCGTCTCGCTGGGGTCACCCCGCGTGGAGCATCGCCTCCTGCCCTTCCGGGCGCAGGTAGCGGGGGAGCAGCGGCGGATCCATGAAGGCGATCCGCTGCCGCTCCACGAACCACAACCGGCCGAGCAGCACGTTCAGGTAGCGGAGTTCGTCCAGCGAGTAGCGGACCTCGCCCTGCTCGTAGCGCCGCAACCAGTGGCCCGGGAGTTCCCTCGCGATCTCGTACCAGTGCCCGTCGATACCCGCCGTCGCCCGGCGCGCGGCTTCCACGGTATGCGCCACCAGGTGAAGCACCGAGTCCGGCTCCAGCAGGCGGCTGCTCGCCGCCACCGAACGGATCCCGCGCAGCAGGTAGATCAGGCACCAGCGCACTTCCGGGGTGAGCGACTGCGGATCCGCGAGCATCCGTGGCGCCAGGAACGCCGCCGCCCCCTGCCGGTCGTCAAAGAGCAGCCGGTAGAGCTCGGCGCGCAGGCTGTCTCTGGGCATGGCTCGGCACTCAGCGGCGCGGCTCCCGGTTGACGCCGCTGCGGGAGGCGGACGCACCCGTCGTTTCGACCGGCGGTTCGCCGTCCGGGAGGAACCCGTGCCGCCCGTCCGGGCCGATCCGCCGGGTGTTGTACTCGGCGCGCCAGCGCGCCAGTTCCTCGGAGTCCGGATAGGCGTCCGGGGGATACGGATAGCTCGGCATCCCGTGGAACGGCAACGGCTCGATGGTGTGCGGCCGGGCGGAGTTCAGGTCCATGTCCTTGCCGAAGCCGTCGGCGAACGCGAAGAACGAGCGGCGGGTCCCGGGGGCCGGCGGCGGGACCTGCCGCGCGTCGAACCGGAGCCGCAGCTCATCGCCGTGCCGGGCGATTACGTAGCGGTCGTCGATCTCGTCGAGGAGGGGGAGCACGTCCCCGTGCCGGGTGTATTCCCCCTCGTGGGCGCCCCAGATGTCCCGCGCCGCGCGCGTTCCGTAGCGGTACTCGGTGGGCGGGATGCCGCGGGGCCGATGGGGTTCGGGATATCCCGCAAAGCCGAACTCGGCGGTCTGGGCGTCGAGCCGCCACTCCTGAACGGGGATGTCGGCGACCTCGGCGAGCTCGATCCGGTCCCAGTAGATGCGCATGTTGGTCCGGATCCTGAGCGGCCGCCCGCTCTCGACGGCGATGTCCCGTAGCGGCACCACCATCGTCTTGGGCAGGCCCGCCGGGAATCCCATCCGCTCGGTGGCGACTCGGAACCCGTCGCCGTCGGCAATCTCCAGAACCGGCGGCCGGGCCCCGACCCCGGCCTGAGAAGCGGCGAGGTTCGAACTCGAGTCGGCGTAGTCCACCCATCCGTAGAGGAGGAGGACCTGGGGGACGCCGGGGCGCACCCCGTCGAACGTGAGGGTCAGGTCGTGAGTCTCCGCGTATCCCTTGAAGGGAAGGAGGGCGAAATCGTCCACATACACGCGGTCCACCCGGGCGAGCGCCGCGGTCACCTCCCGCTCCCCCGCAGCCGTGGAAGACGACGCCCGGGACGGGGCCCGCCGGTTCCGGACGGCGATCAGTCCCGGGTCGGGGTACGGGGGACCCGGCATCAGACGTTCCAGCGGGAACACGTCCACGTCTTCCGGATGGTCCACCACCCACAGCGCCGCCCGGTCGTAGAAGATGACCTCTTCGAGCTGGTTCACCCAGCGCATCTCGTAGGCCCCGTCCCTGGGAACCAGTGGAAACGCTTCCATCTTCACGACTTCCGCGGTGTCCGGAACGTTGTACAAGCCGGGGGCGAGAAGATTGCCGAGCGCGCTGCCGCCCAGGAAGTCGGTGACGAAACGGATCCGCTGGCCGTCCCAGGCGTAGAGGACGGGACAGGAGGTGCCCTTCCGGTTCAGCTCCTCGACGGACGCCACCGCCAGCGCCGGCACGTCCAGCTCGACCTGCTTCACCCCTCCCGGCCAGAGAAACCGGACGTAGTCGGCCGCGAGCGCGTCTCCGAGCCCGAAGTGGACGGGAAGATCGCTCTGCGAGAGGTATCCCGAGGTGGTCCTCACCTGCCGGCGCTGGCTCACCCCGGAGACGCGGACCTCGATCTTGGCGCCGACCCCGTCCAGGTTGCTGCGCAGGCCCCGCGGACGGACCGCCATCCAGTTTCCCGACCCCGCCTGATCGTTCCGGAAAGCGAAGATGCGCCCCCGGGTGGTGCCGATCACGGCGTCGAGATCTCCATCGCCGTCCAGATCGCCGGTCGCGAGCGCGCGCGGCTCCTCGGCGGAGTCGAGCGCGGCGGAGACCGTTCCCGCGCGTGAGAACCCGCGGGGGGAGTTCTCGTAGAGGGTGAGAGGGCCGTCGGCCCCGGAGGTGGCCATGAGGAGGTCCAGATCCATGTCGTGGTCGGCATCGACGAAGGAGATTCCGTACCGGGCCCCGGGAACGCCGGCGCGCAGCAGGAAGGGGGACCCGACGTCCGGAGAGAACCCGCCGGGTCCGGATCCCCGGAGCAGCAGGTTCAGCGCGCCTCCCTCGGCCGCGAGCAGCAGGTCGAAGAAGCCGTCCCGGTCGTAGTCGGCGGCCGCCGCTCCCCGCATCCGGGTGGCGGTCTCGACGCCCCAGGCCTCCGAGCTCTCGGTGAACGTGCCGATCCGATCGTTCGAGAAGACCTGCACCGGGCTGCCGTCGTTCACCACCAGGAAGTCCACGTCACGGTCGTCGTCCCAGTCGGAGAACAGCGCGAAGAGACTGCGCCGCGCCCCGCCGTCCGTCCGGGTCTCCACGGCGACGTCCGTGAAGCTGCCGTCCCCGTTGTTCCGGTAGAGACGGTTCGGGGCCCCCGGAAGATCGTCCGGGACGCGGAGGACCTCCGGGACCGCATCAAGCGCCGCGAGCGAAGCGGGGGCGTAGTTGGAGACCTGGATGTCGAGGTCGCCGTCGTGATCGAAGTCCGCGAAGGTGGCGCCCACCGAGAGGTCGTCTCCCTCCGCTCCCGATGCCTCCGCCCTGGCGAAGAGCGCCCCGGGCTCGCCCGACCGGTTCCAGAAGAGCGCGTTCGGGCCGGCTCCCGCCGCGTAAAGGTCGGGATCGCCATCGAGGTCCACGTCACCGACGGTCACGCTGACCGCCCCGTCCGTCTCGAGCCCGGAGTCCGCCCACGCCTCGAAGCCGTCGCCCGTGTTCCGGAACAGGGCCACGCTCCCGTCCCGCACCAGGAGGATCTCCGGCCGGCCGTCCCCGTCCAGATCACGGATGGCGACGCCCGAGCCGAGTTGGGGCAGCAGATTCGCCGCCGCCCAGTCGGCCGAGTAGTCCTCCGCTCTCAGCGTCGCCGGAGGATCGGGCGGCGCGCCGGCGGCCGGCAGCGCCAGGTTCCACTCCGCGGTGGCCTCCGAGAAACGGACCTGGCCGGTCGAAACGGGTTCGTCCTGACCGCCGTGCAGCGACACCGGACGCGCTTCGACGGCCTCCGCGTACGGCCCGAGCTCGGTGTACTGGAGCCCGGCGGAGACCCCGCCCCCGGAGAAGCTGTTCTTCAGTTCCTGGAACCGCATCAACTGGGCGCGGCCCTCTTCCCGGCGGCCCGCCCGCACGAGGACGTTCCCCAGGCTGAAGTGGGCGGACTCGTGCTCCGGCTGGAGCTGGATGGCGGTGCGCAGGGCGGCCTCCGCCTCCTCGAGACGGCCGACCGCGGCGTAGGCGGCGCCCAGGTAGTACTGCGTCATCGCGTCGTCGGGGTCGGCTTCGGCGACCTGCCGGAAGGCGGCGAGCGCCGCGTCGGTGTTGCCCTCGAGCTTTTCGATGAGACCCAGGTTGTAGCGCGCGTGGAGCCCCTCGGGATCGAGATCGAGGGCCCGGGCGAAGGAAGCGCGGGCGGCGGGGAAATCGCGCTCGTTGAACCAGGCGATTCCGAGATTCACGTGGGCGGCTGCCGATTCGGGCCGGAGCTCCACCACCCGCGCGAACTCGGCGGCGGCGTCCGAGAACCGGAACTGCTCGAGCAGCGCCACGCCGCGGCTCATCCCGGCGTCCGCCTCGGGTTGGGGCGTCCGGGCGCCGGCGGAAGACAGGACGACCGCGGCCGCGAGCGGCAGGAGCAGCCGGAGGCGGGACTTCAGGCGCCGGAACATGGACTCCCCATTATGACCAAACCGCGCCGACTCCAGACTGTGGATGCGGTGTCCGCCCGGCGCCCGAACGAGCCTGAACGGGCCGTCCCCCGCGATACGGTTCCCCGGCGATGATCCAGCTCGTCGAGGCCTCCAAGGCCTACGGAGACCAGGTGCTGCTCCGTGACGTGTCCTGGCAGGTCGGAGACGGCGACCGCGTCGGACTGGTCGGACCCAACGGATCCGGCAAGACCACCCTCCTGAAGATCCTCGCGGGACTGGTTCCCGCCGACGCCGGAAAGGTCGTGCTGGCCAAACGGAAGCGCGTGGGCTACCTCCCGCAGGAGGGGCTGAGCCTCGAGGGCCGCACCGTTTCCGGGGAGGTGCGCACCGCCTTCGCCGACCTGCTCCGGCTGCGGCGCGAACAGGAGGACGTGGCGGAAGCGCTCGCGGGCGCCCCGGATCAGCCCGAACTCGTCGTCCGCTACGGTGAACTGGAAGAGGAGTGGCAGCGCCGCGGCGGGTACGAGATGGACACGCGCATCAGCGAGGTCCTTTCCGGCCTGGGGTTCGCGGCCGGGGACGAGGAACGCCCCGTGGAGACCTTCAGCCAGGGCTGGCAGATGCGCATCGCCCTCGCCAGGCTGCTGGTCGAGGCGAACGACCTCGTCCTCCTCGACGAACCCACCAACTACCTGGACATCGAGGCCCGCACCTGGTTGCTCGGCTTCCTGGCCCG
>CAYUVU010000095.1:0-4519 GCA_964448205.1 uncultured Acidobacteriota bacterium | reverse complement strand
GGCGGGTAGAGCGAGCTCATGAGCGTCCGGACCAGGAACAGCGCCCCCTGTTCGTTGCCGTAGTCGCGGTAGACGCCGGCAACCCGCAGCGGACGGTCGGCCGCCGCGCCGGGGAGCGGCAGGGCGGCCCCCGCTTCGAGTCCCAGCCGGCGCGCCAGCGGCTCGGACACCAGCAGCTCCCCCTCCCCGAGTCCGCGAAGCGCCGCCTCCCGATCTCCCAGGATGGAGAAGCGGTCTCCGGCCTCCGGAAGGGCGGCGTCCACCCCCAGCACGGCAACCGGCCGTCCTTCGAGCCGAACTCGCAACGCCCGGAGCAGATCGCGGTCCCGAACGTCCGGGTCCGCGGCAGTGGCCGCCAGCACCTCGGCGGAAAGGGCCCGGCGCTCGGACGCGATCGAGCGCGCCCCGCCCGCTCCCCCGGCCCGCGAAATGTAGATGTCGGCAGCCAGCGTCTCGCCCAGCCACCCGTCGAGGGTTGCCCGGAAACTCCCGATCAGGGCGCTCACCCCGACGAGCATGGCGACCGCCACCACGAGCGCAGCCGCCGGCGGTCCGGTGGAACCCGGCTCCCGGAGGGCGGCGAGGACTCCCCGGCCGACCGCCGAGCCCTGTCGGGTCCAGAGCCGCCCTCCCCAACGAATGAGAGCGTCCGGGAGGAGCGCCGCCCCGACGAGCAGCGCGCCGGCCGCCCCGAAGCCGCTTCCGGGAAGCGCGGGCCAACTTCCGGGATCGAGCGCCGCCCACACCGCGGTCCCGATCAGCGCCGTCCCGGCGACCGCCGGCCCCAGCCGCCAGAAGCGGCGGCGGGCGGGGGATGGCGAAGCGCGTCCCGGGGCGAGCAGGGTCACCGGCGCGCGGGTCGCCTCCGCGAATACCTGCGGCGCCGCTCCGGAGAGCGCTGCGGCCAACGCGACGAGCCCGGCCAGCACCACGGTCTGCGGATCGATCGTCAGTCCCTCGATCCGCTCCAGCAGATAGAGGTTCGAGATCGTCGCGCTGACGCGGTCCAGCGAGGCGCCGGCGGCCAGGGCCCCCACCGGAATGCCGAGTACGGCGCCGGCAAGCGCCATGAGCAACACCTCGCCGAGGAGCAGCGCTCCCACGCGCCGGCCCGACGCGCCGAGCGCCCGGTAGAGGCCGATCTCCTGGCGGCGCGCGGCGAGCGCGGCGCGAACGCTCGCATACACGAGGAACGCCGCCACCAGCAGGCTCACCGCGGAGAGCGCGAGGAGATTCAGCCGGAACGCGGAGAAGAGTGCGGCCCCTTCCGCGCGCAGGGTTCCACTCTCCTCGACCCTGACGCCGGGAACCCGGGCGGACAGCGCCCTCCGGATCGCTGCTGCGTCCGATCCTTCCGCCACCGACACCTCGATCCGGTCGAGACCCGGCCGCCCACGGAGCGCCTGGGCGTAGGCGAGGTCCAGGAAGGCGGAGGCGCGCCCGCCCTCACCGGGGTAGGTCCCCGCCACCAGCGTCGGGCGCCGGCTCGCGGGGCCCGCACCATCGGGTGCGATCCACACCGGATCCAGGAGGCCGACCCCGAGCCGGTCCGCGACCCGCTCCGGTAGGACGATGCCTCCGGAGAAGAAGGCCTCGGGAGCGAGGGTTCCCTCGTCCCCCGCCCCGCCTGCGAAACCGAAGGATCCCGAAACCAGGTCCACGCCCCACGCGGGGACCGGCGCCTGCCGGTCGCGGGTTCCCACCCGGAGTCCGGCCAGGCGGAGCACCGGCGCGGCGCCGCGGACTCCCTCGGTGGCGAGGGCGGCCGGCCACGCCTCGTCCGGGACGCTTCCGGCTTCCTCCACGAGGCCGGTCACCACGAGGTCGGCGCCGGCGGAGATGACGTCGAGACTGGCGTCGAGGGTTTCCAGGGCCGCCCGGTTCAGGAGCTGTACCGACAGGACCGCGCCGGCGCCGAGCGCGATCGCCAGGACCGGGAGGGCGCCGAGCGCGGGCGCCGCCCGCAAGCGCGCCGGCGCGGCGCGCAGGAGCAGCCGGATCACCGGGCGCTCAAGGAGGGCGGCGGCGCATCGGCAAGGAGCCGCCCCCCGCGCAGCCGCAGCCGGGTGTCGGCCCGGGCGGCAAGCTCGAGGTCGTGGGTCGCGAGCAGCAGTCCGGCGCTCCGGTCGCGGACCAGGCGGAAGAGCAGGTCCGCCACCGCTCCGGCGCCGCGCGCATCGAGGTTGCCGGTCGGTTCGTCGGCCAGCAGCAGCGCGGGCCGGAGCAGGAGCGCCCGGGCGATGGCCGTCCGCTGCATCTCGCCTCCCGAGAGCCGCCGCGCCGGCTCGCGGGCGCGGCGTTCCAGTCCGACCGCGGCGAGGAGGCGATCAGCGGCGGCCCCCACCTCCACCGGGTCCCCGTCCTCGTCCGGCACCTCGTCGACGCGGGCGATGCGCGCCGGCAAGAGCACGTTCTCCCGAACCGTCAGGTAGGGAACGAGATGGAAGAACTGGAAGACGAGCCCCACGAACCGGCCGCGCAGCCGGCTGCGCTCCGGATCGGAGAGGCCGGCCAGCTCTTTCTCCCCGAGGCGAACGGTCCCTTCGCTGGGGACTTCGATGCCCGCCGCGACGTGGAGCAGCGTGCTCTTGCCGCTACCCGAACGGCCGGCGACGGAAACGGTCTCGCCGGCCTCGACCGTCAGGTTGACGGAGTCGAGAACCGTCAGTTCCGAGCCGTCCGCCTGGGGATAGCGCCGGACGACGTCGGCCAGTTCGAGGACCGCGCTCATCCCGCAGGATTGCCGCGGATCCCGTTCCTCGCCGCCACCACCTGGGCCATGACCGCGAGCGCGATCTGGTCCGGCGTCCGCGCCCCGATCGGAAGCCCGATGGGGGCCGCGATCCGGGCCAGCGCGTCCTCGGAGACCCCGCGCTCCCGCAGCCGGCCGAGGCGCCGCGCGTGCGTCTTGCGGCTCCCGAGCGCTCCCACGTAGAACGCGGGACTCTCGAGAGCCAACGCGAGCGCCGGGTCGTCCAGCTTCGGGTCGTGCGTGAGGGTGGCGACCGCGGAGCTCGCGTCGAGCCCGATCCGCCGGAACCCCTCCGCGGGCCACTCGTTCACGATTTCGACGCCGGGAAAACGTTCGGGGGAGGCGAACACCGGGCGCGGGTCGCAGATCACCGGACGGTAGCCGACCCCGGCCGCGAGACCGCAAAGGGTCTGCGCGATGTGGACGCCGCCCACGATGACCAGCGATTCGGACGGCAGGATGACGTCGCAGAAGACGGACCCGTGTTCCGTGTCGGTCGCCTGCGGCCGGCCCGCCGCGAGGGCCGCGTCGGCGGCGCCGGCCAGCGCCGGGGACCCGATTCCCGGCGACCCGGCGACCTTGACCAGGCTCTCGCCGACCTTCGGCCCGGAGGTCACCACCGCCAGTCCCACGGCGTCGCGGCGCCGCATCCCCTCGCGGACCTGGCCCAACAGCTCCCGGTCGGCCCGTTCGACGAACACCGTGAGCGAGCCGCCGCAGGCGAGACCCACGCCCCAGGCCAGTTCGTCGGAGACCGCGAAGCGAAGAAGCCGTGGCTCGCCGCTCTCGATGACCTCGCGCGCCGCCTCGACCACGCTCGACTCCACGCAGCCCCCGCTGACCGAGCCGGCGATCCGGCCCTCGCGGTCGATCGTCATGCGGGCGCCGGGACGCCTCGGTCCCGAACCCCAGGTGTGCACCACCGTGGAGAGCGCGAGGGGGCCCTCTCCGGCCAGCCAGGAATCCAGAACGGGAGCGATGTCGCGCATGGGGCTGCTCAGCCCGGGATTATCGTGCGGCCAGCGGCCGCCGCCCGGAGGGGAGACGCGGCGCGGCCGCCCGGCCCACCGGATCCAGCTTCGCCAGGTGCTCCGCCAGCGAGCGCACGCTCGCCAGGTTGTTCACCGGCAGGAAGTCGTGGATGTGGGGAAGCGCCGCGGCCATCCCCCGGGTGAGCGGCTCGTAGCCCTCGTCGGACAGCAGCGGGTTCAGCCAGACCACGCGCCAGGCGAGCCCGCGCAGCCGCTCCATTTCGGACGCCACCAACGCCGGATCGCCGCGGTCCCAGCCGTCGCTCACCAGGAGCACCACCGCGGCGGAGGTGGGCAGCCGCCGCGCCCACTCCAGGTTGAACCGGTGGAGCGCCTCCCCGATGCGGGTTCCACCCGACCAGTCGCGCACTGCCTCGGACGCTTCCCGCAGCGCCCGGTCAACCCGGCGGTCGGCGAGCTTGCGGGTGATCCGGGTGAGCCGGGTGGCGAAGACGAACGCCTCCACCCGCCCCTGCGACCCGTGCGAGAGCCCGTAGAGGAAATGGAGCAGGACGCGGGCGGTCTGCTCCATCGAACCGCTCACATCGGCGAGCACGATGAGTGGCCGCGGTTTCTCCCGGCGACGCCGGCGTTCGAGGCGCACCCACTCGCCGCCCGACCGGAGCCCGCGCCGCAGCGTCCGGCGAAGATCCAGGTTCCGGTTACCGCCGGTCCGGAAACGCACCACCCGGCGGTAACCGGAACCTGGATCTTCGCCGGACGCTGCGGCGCGGGC
>CAYUVU010000094.1:0-3002 GCA_964448205.1 uncultured Acidobacteriota bacterium | reverse complement strand
ACGGTGGTGAAGGGGGTGTACACCGCGTCGAACTCGTCGTCGCCGGGCGCGCCGGGATTCATCCAGTTGGTGCTCACCACGACGCCGACCACCTCGAACGCCTGGTTCCAGATCGTGACCTCGCGTCCGACCGGATCCTCGTTCTGGCCGAAGAGCTGGTCGCGGGCGACGCTTCCGAGCACCACCACCTGGGATGAACGCCGCAGCTCGCCGCCGCTGAAGAACCTTCCGTGCTGCATCGCGAAGGAGCGGCGGATCTCCACGAGGTCCACGTCGGTCCCGTGAAGCCGCGTGAACCACCGGCGGTCGCCGGCGAACACCCGGACGCTCTCATGGATGCCCGAAGCGACGTGGGCCACTCCCGGCAACGACGCGATCGCCTCCGCGTCGTCGCTCGTCAGCGTGGCCGCCGCGCCGAGACCCGCGGCCGAGTCCCCGAGCCGCTCCGCGGCCGTCGGGTGGTCGTGCTTTTCCATCGGGTCGTTTTCGGGGTGCGCGAGCGCGACCGGTTCGATCTTCCGCAGGAACCGCTCCAGCGCGCCCGGCGGCAGGGCGGCCCCGTGCCGGGCCGGCGCCTCGACGCCTCCGATCGGTCGTTCGCCGCGGGTCCGGTAGTTGCCCGCGGTGATCTCGATCACGTTGAGACCCGCGGCGCGCACCTGGTCCCGGATCGCCCCCTGCGCTCCGCGCCCGAGGGCGATGGTGGCCATCAGCGCGGCGACCCCGAACGCGAGTCCGAGGAGCGTCAGGGCGGTCCGGAGCGGATACCGGCGAAGGCTCTGGAAAGCGGTCTCGAGCGCCGTGCGCCGCTCGGCCGGCATCTCGCGCACGAGACTCTGGATCCGCTCCCGGTTCAGGGGAATTCGCTTAAGCACTGGGGGTTGCTCCGTTGCCCGAGATCATCTCGTCCGTGAGAATGCGTCCGTCGCGCAGTTCGACGCTCCGGGAGGCGTACTGCGCCACCTGCCGGTCGTGGGTGATCATGATGACGGTCAGTCCGCGCTCGGAGTTCAGGCGGGCGAACGTGTCGAGGATTTCGCGGCCGGTCTTGGTGTCGAGGTTGCCGGTGGGTTCGTCGGCCAGCAGCAGACCCGGCCGGTTGGCGAGCGCCCTGGCGATGGCGACCCGCTGCTGCTGTCCCCCCGAGAGCTGACTGGGCGCGTGGGTGGCGCGGTCGGAGAGCCGGACCGCTTCCAGGGCTTCGGACGCCTTCTGCCGCCGCTCCTCGCGGCCGGGCCGCTCGGCGCCGTAGAGCATCGGGAGCTCGACGTTCTCGAGGGCGCTCGCCCGCGCGAGCAGATGGAAGCTCTGGAAGACGAAGCCGATCTCCTCGTTACGGATGCGCGCGCGCTCATCGGCCCCCAGCCGGGCCACGTCGCGCCCCATGAGCCGGTATTCGCCGGAGGTGGGCTGGTCGAGACAGCCGAGGATGTGCATCAGGGTGCTCTTTCCGGAGCCCGACGGGCCGAGGACCGACAGGAACTCCCCTTTGTCCACCGAAAGCGTCAGCCCCCGGAGGGCTTCCACCCGGTGCGTCTCGCTCAGGACGTAGGTCTTGACGAGATCACGGACCTCGATCGCAGCCAACGGCGGTTCCTCCGGAATGTGGTTTCTGGCGTCTCAGGGATTGCATCGTGCGCCCGAAGCGTCGGACCCGGCTCCCATCAAGGAAGCCGGGTCCCCGCCGCGCTGTCGTCGTTGGCTCAGTCCTCGTCCATCCCGGTCTCGGCCGGGGCGTCGGGGAGCAGGCCGGCGTAGGCATAGACGAAGGTCGCGATCGACTTCTCGGCCCCGGCCATCCCGTAGACCTCGCCGGCGCCTTCGATCACCCAGAACTCGTTGGCCGCGTGCGCGCCGCCGCCGTGGCCGGCGGCCCCGCCCACGATCGGCATCGAAAGGTCGGTTCCGTCGGCGAAGTCGCCGTCCCGGCCGCTGAAGAGATAGGCCGGCCAGTAACCGCCGAGGATGGTCTCACCCTCGATGGGGTCCCGGTAACGGATGCCGAAGATGTCGTAGGTGCGCAGCAGCGAGTCCGCCGCCCGGTTGTCATAGCTGGACTTCGACCACGGCACGTCGCCGATGATCGTCATCTCGACGTCCTCGTAGCCCTGCTCGTCGAGGTAGTCCCGGATCTTCTGGACCATGTCCAGGCCGTCCATGCTGGGGACGTAGCGCATGTTGTGCTTGGAAGTGATCCGGTTCGGCAGGATCGCGCCGGCGCCGCCCGGGTACATGTTGCCGGCCCAGACGCCGTCCATGTTGAAGGAGATCCCGTAGCGGGCGCTCTTCAGGTAGGTAAGGGGGTCGTCGCTGATGAAGCGGGCCACCCCGATGTTCTCGGCGGCGATGGCCATGTCGAGGTTCTCGGACGCGCTCTGGAACATCGCCTCCTCGGCGTCGTTCAGCGGGTCGGCGCCGTCGTAGAAGCCCGGCACGTGCACCCGGTTCCCGTCATCGGAAACCAGCGACGAGAGCATCTTCACGTGCCGGAGCGCCGGGGCGTCGGTGGAGCGCTTGTGCGCTCCGTGGATGTTCGACGCCACCGGGCCCCGACCCCAGCTCGCTCCGCTGGTGGTGAGCTCGATATACACGCAGCCCTCGGAGCCGCCCCCGATGCCGGCGGCGCCCGAGCGGGACTGGGAGCCGAAGCGGTACATCGCGTCCGCCTCCCGGAACAGGTCCGGGTTCTCGCGGACGAACTGGCGCAGGCCGATGGACATCCGCTCCTCGTCGCCCTCCGCGATGAAGATCAGGTTCACCGGCATGGTGCCGGTGACCTCCAGGATGGAGTGGAACGCGTTCCACTGGACCATCTGGGGACCCTTGGAGTTCGTGGCGCCCCGGCCGATCATCACCTTCTTGAAGGGGCCGAACTCGCTGAACTCCCCGTCGAACGGCGGCAGCACCCAGGCCTCGGGCTGGGTGATCGGCATCGTGTCGTACATCCAGTAGATGAGCAGGGTGCGTTCGGCGCCGTAGTTGCAGTTCGCGTAGACCACCGG
>CAYUVU010000093.1:0-2043 GCA_964448205.1 uncultured Acidobacteriota bacterium | reverse complement strand
CTCGCGGTTCTCGATGAAACTTGCGAGCCCTGCTCAGCTTTGGCGCGCGCCGGCCGCCACGATCGACTTCACGATGTTCTCGTAGCCGGTGCAGCGGCAGATGTTGCCTTCGAGGCCATGCCGGACCTCGGCGTCCGTAGCTCCGGGATGCCGGTCGAGAATCTCCACCGCGGTCATGATCATGCCCGGGGTGCAGAAGCCGCACTGAAGGCCGTGGTTGTCCCAGAAGGACTGCTGTACCGGGTGGAGCCCGTCAGCGCCGGCGAGACCCTCGATGGTCGTCACCTCGCTGCCCTCGGCCTGCACCGCGAGCACCGTGCAGGACTTCACGGCCTTGCCGTCCATGAGCACGGTGCAGGATCCGCACTGCGAGGTGTCGCAGCCGATGTTCGTCCCGGTCAGGCCGACATAAGCACGTAGCAGGTGGCACAGGAGAAGCCGGGGTTCGACATCGAACTCCTCGGCCTTTCCGTTGACGGTGAGGCAAACACGGTGTCTCATGGGGAGGTTCCTCCTCGCCGGGAACGAATCATCCAAATCGCGAGAGTATCCGGGAATGGCGGAAATCCGCAAGAGTAGGGAGGCCGCCCGTCCGGTCCGGCAGGAAGCGCGCCGGCAACCTAGACTACGGACCGAACCGCAACCCCATGCGCGCTGCCCTGATTCCCGTTGTCCTAGCGACCCTGCTCGCGGGAGCCGCGTTCGCTCCGGGACAGCCTCCGACCCAGCCGCCGGCGCCGGAGGAGAGGCCCGAGACCATCGAGCGGGAAGCGACGCTCGGGGACCGCTTCAGCTTCGTGGTGCGGGTGCCGAGCGTGACCCTCGACGTGGTCGTCGCCGATGAGCGGGGTCGCTTCATCACCGGGCTGGGCCCCGACGACTTCGAGATCCTGGAGGACGGCGTTCCCCAGGAGATCCGCTACTTCACCGCCGACCTCACGCCGGTGACCAGCCTGCTGCTGCTCGACTCGTCCGCCTCCGTCCGTTCGAGCCTGTCGGCGATCCAGACGGCGGCCTACATTTTCCTCCGCAACATGGCCTCCGAGGACCAGGGCCGGGTCGCCACCTTCAGCGAAGGCGTCCGCTTCGGGCCTCCCTACACCACAGAGATCTGGGACCAGGTCCCGATGATCCGCGCGATGCGGCCCTTCGGGAAGACGGCGCTCTACGACGCCATCCTGACGAGCCTCCAGGAGCTCTCCCGGGTCGAAGAACGCAAGGCACTGATCCTGGTTTCGGACGGTGAGGATTCCGGACCCGACGCCAAGGGGAGCGTCAGCACCCGGGAGCAGGCCCTCGAGGGGGCCCGGCTCTCCGAGGGCGCCATCTACACGGTGGGCTACACCGGCTGGAGCCCGGAGGGCGGCGGGAAGCTGAACCGCGAGTTCCTGGATTCGGTGGCGGAACAGAGCGGCGGACGGTCCTACTACCCCGACAAGATCGAGGACCTGTCCCGGCATTTCCGGCAGATCCAGCACGAGCTGCACCGGCAGTACCAGATCGCCTATCTCCCCTCGCGCGACCGCAAGGAAGGCGGCTGGCGCAGCATCGAGGTCCGGATCCGGGACCGCGAGGACCTGGTCGCCCGCACCCGCAAGGGCTACTACGCCGCCCCGGAAACCGAAACCAGCACGTCCCGGTAGCGGCGCCGGCCTGGAACGCCGGCTTCAGCCGGCACAGCCGAGCGCAGCGAGGCGGAAGGGCGTAGTGCGAGCGAGGTAAGTGGCACACGCCGCTTGGAACGCCGGGTTCCCGAGCTACGAGGAAGGGGGGCCGGCTGTCGCCGACCTCCATCCCTCGTGCTCAAGGGGTCTGCGCAGAGCTATCGCTCTGCTCCGAAACAGCCGGCACGCGGGCCGCAGGCCCGCAGAGCGCGAATCCCTGCGTCCGGGCGTGGTGCGTGGCCTTGGCACGGCGCCTCCGCCAACAGCCGCATAATCGCCTTTCCGCTTCCGCCCAAGGAGTCCCCGATGCGCCACACCCTCTTCGCTCCTCTCGCCGCACTCGCTCTCGTCGCCGCCTGCGGATCCCCCGCACCCGCTC
>CAYUVU010000092.1:0-2867 GCA_964448205.1 uncultured Acidobacteriota bacterium | reverse complement strand
TAGCGCGTCGCGTGCAGCACGTTGGACGCTATGGCGAGGTCATAGCCATGGAGGTCGAAGCCCTGTTCAACGGGGTCCTTCTCGATGTCGAGCGGGCGGTACTCGATGCAACCCCCGCCGTCTCCGAAGCGCGCCTCCGCTTCCGAGAAGAAGCCCGCCGAGATGTCGGTGTACATGTAGTCGAAGCGCCCCTCGGGAAGCTCCGGCAGCACGGCCGCGGTCGCGGATCCCGTGCCCGCTCCGATCTCGACCACCCGGAGCCGCCGTCCCGGCGGGAGCGCGCCCACGAGCGTGCGGACCGCCTCCCTCAGCATCTGGTTCGCCGCTCGCGCCACCGGCGCCCGCAGGTAGAGATCGGCCGCGGTCGGCTCTCCGCTGCTGAAGAGGAGCGTCAGGGGATCGGCCTGCCCCCGAAGCACGTCGGCGAGCGCGCCGCCGGAGCGCCGGAACAGCCCGATCTCGGTCAACCCGTGAGGGTAGCGCTCCGCCATCCGCTCGGCATGGCCCTCCGGATCCGCAGGGATTGCCGCCGGCCACGGATCTTCCGATCCCGACCGCACCATGAAGGCGCCGTCCGCCTCCTCCAGCACTCCGGCTCGGGCCGCCATCTCGAGCATCCGGCGGAAGAGGCGCTCGTGGTCGTCGATGACCTTCAGCTCCTTGCGCAGCGCTTCGGGCCTTACGCGTTCCCCGACCTTTCGGACCCATCCCAGCCGATCCAGGTTTGCGATCGCGAAGGACTGCGACCACCGCTCCAGGTCCGCCAGCAGGGCGTCCCGACTCCGGGGGTCGACCCCGGCCTCGCGCAGGTAGTCGGGGAGAAGCCGGGCGCGGGCCTTGACTTCGGCCGGCTCGGGGAAGAAGTCCGCGGACTCCATTCCCGGCGGCAGGGCGCGTTCCTGCCACGCCACTTCGTAGAGCAGATCGTCGAATCCTTCGACCGACGAGAGCAGCGCCGCCCGCGTGGCCCGCTTGACGGCATAGCCGCTTAAAACCCCGATGGGAACCCCGTTCGGATCGTACAGGCGCAAGTCTCCACTCCGGACCTCGGGCGCAACGCTCGACTCCGATTCCTGCGACTCCGCTCTCATGCGCACGTGGCAGAACAGTCTTTCGGGAAGCCGACCGGCCAGCCAGAAACGTTCCCAGGCGAAAGGCAGATAGGTCGTCTCGCCCTGCGACCCGCCGAGTCCGCGGGCCGCGCCCACGACCTGGAAGCAGCCGTCGAGAAGGAGGGGATGGAGGTCCGGATCGCCCCGTCCCACGACCTCCGGGAGAGAGACTTCCGCGAGCGCCTCTCCGGGGCCGCACCAGATGCTCCGCAGAGTGCGGAATGACGGACCCAGCTCGATGCCGGTGCCCGCCCTCGCGCGGTAGTAGGTCGATGGGTCCAACGGAACAAGGCCCGATTTAAGGCTCTCGAGGTCGACCCGCGAACCGCCCTCCGCGGCGGGGGCGCCGGTCGTCACGCGCCCTTCCACGTGGATCGTCCAGTCCTCTCCGCTGCCCCGGCTGAACACCCGAACCAGGCGGGTCGTCGCCGAGTCGGGAGCCCCGAGCAGCACCTGCATGGTTCGGCCGTCTTCCTCCGCTCCGTCCCCGCTTCCCGGCTCGGAGAACACGAGCGGGTTGTGGAGCTGCATGTCCTCCACCACCACGCGGCCGCTGCCCTCGGCAAGCGACGCCGATGCCGCCATGGCGCCGTAGAGCGCGCCGGGCGCCACCACGCGGCCGAACACGCGATGGTCGCCAAGCCACGCCGGGTCAGTGGAGAACACTTCCGTCTCCCAGGAGACTTCTCCGCTGGCGGACTCGTGCCGGACTCCCAGCAGCGGATGACCGGCCGTACGATGACGCCGTTTCGGTGCCTCCAGCCAGTAACGTTCTCTCTGGAAGGGATAGTCGGGTATCGAGATCCGGCGACGGGTCTCGCCCGCGAAGAGCCCATCGAACCGGATCTTGAGCCCCGCCTCATAGGCCTCCGCGACCGCGTCCACGAATCCCCTGTCCGGTCCGGGCGCCGCCGCCTCTTCAGCAGGCGGGCCCATGCTCGAAATCACCCGGGGCGGCGGTGCCGAGTCCGGCCAAGCCGAGACCACCAACGGGGCCAGCAGCGGACGGGGCCCGATCTCGATGACCAGATCCACTCCGAGATCGGCCATGGTCCGCACCGCGCCGCCAAAGGACACCCGCTCCCGTGCGTGACGCCTCCAGTAGACGCCGTCCAGCACCGTGCCGGGCTCGACGACGCGGCCGGTCAGGTTGCTGATGACATCGACGCACGGTGGACTGATCGCCACGCGGCCGAGCGACGCTTCCAGGGCATCGAGGGCCGGCTCCACCAAGCCGCTGTGGAAGGCACGGGTCGTGTTCAGGCGCCGGACCCGCACTCCCTCGGACTGAAGCCGTTCCGAGAGGGCCTCGATCGCCTCGACCGGACCGCTGACCACCTGATGGAGCCCGTTGTCCGCCGAAACACTCAGTCCCACGCCCGCAAGCTCCGAGTTCAGGACCTCCACCGCGGACGCCACACGCGCCGGGGGCGCAAATACGGCGGCCATGGCACCGCGTTCGGTACCCGACAGCGCAGTGCCGCGTGCCTGCGAAAAATGCATTCCGTCCTCGAGGCTGAACACTCCCGCCGCCTGCGCGGCCGCCAGCTCGCCGGCGCTGTGTCCCAGCACGACGGAGGGCCGGACGCCCACGCTCGACCACAGCGCGGTGAGCGCGCACTCAAGCGCGTAGAGAGCCGGCTGCTCCCAGGCCGTATCGCCCAGCTCCCCGGCGGCAGCCCTGCGACCGAACATCAGGTCCAGCAGAGAGGTTCCCCTACGTTGCCGTATCACTGCCTCGCAGCGGTCCAGGAC
>CAYUVU010000091.1:0-10690 GCA_964448205.1 uncultured Acidobacteriota bacterium | reverse complement strand
TCCGGTTCCGCTTCGGCGGACCGGAAACTCACCTTGACGCCCATGTCCGGCAGGATCCGGGGGTCGAGCTCCTCGAAACCGATCCGCACCCGCACCGTCGCCCGGTCCCGGTCGGCGGTCGGGATGATCGCGATCACCCGGGCCGGGATCGTCCAGTCGTCGTAGGAGTCGAGGACGGCGTCCACCGGCTGCTCCGGAGAGACCCGGTTGATGTATGCCTCGTTGACGTCCACCTCGATCTCCAACGAGGTCATGTCCACGATCGTCCCGATCCCGGTCCGGGTGAACCCGGCGCCGCCTGCGATGGGGGACATCATCTCGCCCGGCTGGGCGTTCTTGGCGGTGATGACGCCGTCGAACGGCGCCCGGATCACCATGTCCTCGATCTGCTGGCGGATGACCTCCACCTGCCGCTCCGAAACGCGAATGTCCTCGCGCTGGCGCTCGATGCGCGCCTCGAGAGTGGCGACTTCGCCGTTCACCTGGTCGAGGTCGGCCTGCCCGGCGACCTGCTGCTCCACGAGGCGCCGGGTCCGTTCCTGGCGGAGGCGCGCTTCTGCGCGCTGGGCCTCCACCTCGAGGACCGCCTTTCCGGCCGCCGCGGCCTGCGCCTCCGCGAGGCGGAGAGTCCGCGTCAGGTTGGAGGAATCGAGACGGGCGAGCACCTGGCCCGCAGTCACCTCCATCCCCTCTTCGATCGCAATTTCGGTGATCTGCCCCGCGGTCTTGGACGAGACGGTGGCCTGGCGGCGCGCCGTGACGTAGCCGCTCGCGTTGAGCACCGTGGTCCCGGCGTCCACGGAGATCGAGCGAACGCGCGCCGTGCGGACCGCGAGCACCTCCGGCTCCGATCCCAGCAGGAAGACGGCCGAGACTCCACCCCCGATCACCAGCAGCCCGCCGATGATCGCGGTCACCAGCGCGAAGGGCCGCGACCCGCGCTGTTCCTCGCCGATCTTGAGCTCGGCAAGCCGGTCAGCCGGTTTCGGAGGATTCATGTTCTTGGATCAGGAGCCTACGAGGCTTGGGAGGGAAAGGTTCCGGGTTGGGGGCGGCAACCCGGGACTCCACGCGCAAGGTTGGAGAGGACTTTGTCTTCGCTACGTTCGCGGGGCCCGAATCTTACAGACGGCACGGCAACGCATCAGCGCTCCGAACCCCGGTAGCGCCCCCGGCCTGGAACGCCGGCTTCAGCCGGCACCCGCCGCCCCGGGCGCAGCGCGCGGCACGACGCTGAACGGCACGACATCCGCGGGCCTCGGCCCGCTGTGCCGGCTGAAGCCGGCGTTCCCGGCCGGCGCTGCCATCACGACGGTTGGCGGACCGGCGATGCCTTGCCCCGGTCAGCCCAACTGCTGATCCGCGCGGAGGGTCAGCAGGACGCCGTAGCCGCCGCAGCGGGGATCCTGGACGTAGCCGGGGATCAGGCCACCGGGGCGGAATCCGATCCGCATCTGCGCGGAGACGGTCGGATCGCTGACCTCCCCCGCCACCAGCCGCCCGTAGTAGTCCTCGGCGCTCATCCGCTCCGCGACCGCCCCGTAGCCGTTCAGCATGCCGACGGTGAGCTGGCCGCGCAGGCCGAGCCGCCGGGCGGCGGCCTGGCGGGCCGCGTACAGCGCCCGGGCGATCCCCTGCCGCCGCCAGTCCGGATGGACACCGACATCGGCGCCGTAGAGCCACTCGCCCTCGGGATCGTGGGCAGTGAGGAACAGTCCACCCAGGAACTCCGAGAAGCGGTGCTGCGGCCGGCTGAGATCGAGGTTCAGGCGCAGCGTGGTGGTCGCCGCGACCGGCCGGTCGCGGCTCGTCAGGGCGACGAACTGGCCCTCCGGGAAGATCTCGACGTGCCGCCGGTAGTGATCGGCTCCGAAGCGCTCCGCAGGGTCCAGCGTGGGGAAGACCACGCGCTGGAGTTCGGCGAGTGCTTCCGCGTGGTCGGGTGTGGTCGGCGCAACCGTCCAGCGGGCCCCCGCGGATGGGGCCACGAGGACGCTACCCCGCCTGGGGGGGCCGGAGCGCGAGGACACCGAGCCGCCCCTTCGCCTCGACCGGCGCCCCCGAGGGGTCCGTGAGCGCCCGTGGCGGGTGGCTCTTCGCGGTCAGCAGCGACACGCTGACCGTCACCAGCAGGGAGACCGGGGTGGCGATCAGCGCGTTCGGCAGTTCCCTCACGCTCTCGGGGTCCACCGCACCGGAGACCAGTTCCAACCCGACGAGCCCCAGCCACACGGCCAGCCCGGCCAGGATGCCGCTCACGCAGCCCGGCGTGTTCGTCCGCTTCCAGTACATCCCCAGGGTGAGCGGACCGAAGAGGCCGACCATCATCACGGTCCACGATTCGACCATGAGCGTGTAGACGCTCTGGAACCAGAGCGCCACCGCGAGCGCGAGTCCGCAGAAGATGACGACTCCCACCCGGACGGCGGCCAGGACCTCCTTCGGCTTCAGGTCGGGCGCCAGATTGCGCACGATGTTCTGCCCGAACACGCTCGCCGGCGCGAGCAGACCGCTGTCGGCCGAGCTCATGAGCGCCGAGAAGAGCGCGCCCAGGAAGAGCGCGAGCCCGGCCGGCGGCAGGTACTCCATGGCGAGACGCGGCACGATCTCTTCCGGGTTCTGCAGGCCCGGCATCAGCACCGAGCCGATCATTCCGAGCGCCACCGGAATCAGGCCGACCACCAGGTAGAGCGAACCGCCGAAATAGGCGGACCACTGCGCGACCCGTTCGCTCTTCGAGCTGAGGGCCCGCTGCATGAGGTCCTGGCCGGGCAGGTTCCCGAGGCCGATCAGCAGCCAGGCCTGCACGAAGAACAGCCATTCGAGCAGGCCGCCGGTCGGCAGGAATCGGGTCCGGCCCTCCGGCAGGGCGTCGAGCACGGAGGAGATTCCGCCCGCCGCACCCAGGACGATCGGCAGCAGCACGCAGATCGCCGCAATCAGGACCAGCGCCTGGAAGAAATCGGTGAGGGTCACGCCCCACATGCCGCCGAGCACCGTGTAGACGAGGACGATCGCGGCAGCGATCAGGATGCTGGCCACGAACGGGAGACCCGCCATCGCGGAGAGCACCGTCCCCACCGCCAGCAACTGCGATCCCACCCAGCCGATGTATGCCGGAAGAATCGAGAGCGCGGAGAGGATTTCGGCCGATCTGCCGAAACGGCGGCGGAAGAAATCCGGAACCGTCAGGAGTCGCAGCCGGCGAAGCAGCCGCACGTAGAACGCGCCGGCGAGCAGCAGGCAGAGCGCGGCCCCGAAGGGATCGGCCACCACCGCGTTCAGGCCGCCGGCGTAGGAAGCTCCGGCCGCCCCGATCAGCGTGCCTCCCCCGAACCAGGTCGCGAAGAGCGTGAACGTGCAGAGCCCCAGCCCGAGCCGGCGGCCGGCGACCACGAAGTCGGTGGCGTTCCGGATCCGCGTGGAGGCAACCGCCCCCAGGAACAGGAGTCCGGCCAGATAGACGCAGACGGCGACGATGACGAAGGTCTGGCTCATCGCGGCCTGACGGCCGGAGCCGCGCCGATCGATCCCGGATGCCGGGCGTCAATCGGGTTCACACACTCGCCTACCGGGATGTTCGCCGCCGGTACGCCTCCGTGTCGTAAACCTCCGGGTTCACGCAGTTCGGCGCGCGCTGCCGGTTCAGGTGGGCCACTGCGTTCTCGGCGCACATCGTGGCCATGCGGTCCCGGGTCGCCACGCTGCCGCTCGCGATGTGGGGCAGCATCACCACGTTGTCGCACTCGGCGAGTCCCGGGTGGAACGCCGGCTCGTGCTCGAAGACGTCGAGCCCCGCCCCCCCGATCTCGCCGGACTTGAGGGCATCGACGAGGGCCGCTTCGTCGACCACGGGACCCCGTGCGCTATTGATGAGGATCGCGCTCTTCTTCATCCGGGCGAAGGCCGCCGCGTCGAAGAGGTGGTGCGTCGAGGGATTGAGGTCGGTGTGGATCGTGACGAAATCGCTGCGGGCGAGGAGGTCGTCGAACCCGGCGTATTCGACGTCGGAGCGGGCTTCGATGATCGCCTTCATCGGCGGATCGAAGGCCAGCACGTCCATGTCGAATCCCTGCGCCCGCCGGTGCATCGCCTGTCCGATCCGCCCGAAGCCGACGACCCCCAGCACCTTCCGGCGCCCGTCGCCGCCGGGGCTGATGTCGGCGCCCAGCATCAGCGACGGCCCCCAGATCCGGTACTGGCCGCCCCGCATGTAGGCGTCCGCCGGGACCACCCGGCGCGCGACGGACATCAGCAGCGTCCACGCCAGATCCGCGGTCGTGTCGGTGAGGACGCCGGGGGTGTTGGTGATGGGCAGACCGAGTTCGGTCGCCGCGCCCACATCCACGTTGTTGAAGCCGACGGCGTAGTTGGCCACCCCGAGCAACCGCGGGGCGGACTCCATGAGTTCCCGGTCCACCGCCTCGGTCAACAGGGAAACGTGAACGTCGGCGCTCCGGGCGCCGGCGAGCACCTGGTCCCGGGGAGTCGAATCGCCTTCGGCGGTGGGCGCCACCTCCACCTCGGCCGCGGCGCGCAGGACGGCGAGGCCGGCTTCCGGGATGGGGCGGGTGACGAAGATGCGGCTCATGCGGCGAGTCCTAACGCGGTCTGGTCCTGCAGGAAGCGGGCGAACCCGTCGTGGTCGGCGACCCCGGCGGCGATCCGGCGGATCCCCTCGCGGATCGAGTCCATGTCCGCCGCATAGGAGAGCCGCAGGAAGTTCTGTCCCTCGCTGCCGATCACGCCGAAGCTGCGGCGGTCCACCAGGGCGACCCCGTGGTAGTAGAGGAGGAACCGGGAAACCAGCGTCGCCGGGCTGGTGCTCGCCTTCAGGGAATCCGGCAGCGACTCGAAGTGCGCCGTGGCCCCGAGGGACTCGCAGACGCCCGTGATGTTCGGGAAAACGTAGAAGGCGCCCAGCGGATTCGCGCAGGTGATTCCGGGAATGGCGTTCAGCGCCGGCACTACGTAGTCACGCCGCCGCTTGAACTCGGCCACCATCGAACCCACCACCTCCCAGGTCTTCGGGTTCTCCAGCGCCTCGCGGGCGGCCTGCTGGATGAAGGGGGGAACGCAGCTCACCGTGTTGATGTTGATCTGCTTGAACCGGAGGGCTTCCTCCGCCGTGGGAAGCACGCACCAGCCGAGCCGCCAGCCGGTCATCGCGTAACCCTTGGAATGCCCGCTGGCAATGATCGTGTGCCGGTCCATGCCCGGCAGGGAAGCCATCGAGGTGTGCTCGAAACCGTCGAAGGTGATGTGTTCGTAGATCTCGTCCGAATAGATGCGGATGTCCGGACGGCCCCGCTCCTTCACGAGCGCGGCGACCTCCTCGAGCAGACTCTTCGGAAGCACGCCGCCGGTCGGGTTCGAAGGTGAACAGAGCATCAGGACCTTCGTCCTGTCCGTGAGCAACCGGTCCAGGTCGTCCACCGTGAAGGAGAAGCCCCGCTCCTCCCGCAGCACGAGCGGTTTCGGCACGCCCCCGAGATAGGTGACCCACGACTCGTAGATCGGGAACCCGGGACTCGGGTAGATCACCTCGTCGCCGGGATCCACGTAGGCCATCATCGTGTAGCCGATCGCGGGCTTCGCCCCGGGAAGGATGATGATCCGGTCCGCGGCCACCTCGATGCCGCGCGTCCGGGACACGTAGGCGGCGAGCGCTTCCCTGAGCGGCGCGATCCCGGCGGGATCGGTGTAGTGGGTGTCTCCGGCGCGGATCGCCGCGATCCCCGCCTCGTTGATGTGCGGCGCGCTGTCGAAGTCGGGCTCGCCGATGGTGAACGGAATGACATCCACCCCGCGCGCCCGGGCGCGGGCCATGTCTTCTCCGATCTTGAAGGCGTTCTCGGTCCCCATGTGGCCGAAACGCCGGGCGAAAAGGGGCATGTCGTTCAACCGGGCGCCGGGGAAATCAGCCCGCCGCGGTGGCGAGCCGGGCGCCGGGGGGCGGATGATATATTGGCTGGTCGGCTCGGTTTCCCCTTGATGACGGTGCGTTTTGTGGCGCTCGCCGCGCTGTTCGGCGCGTCGGCCGCGCTCGCCCAGCCGCCCGAAACCCGGCGCGCGGGCGAGAAGGATGAAGACGCGAAGGCCGCCGCGTATCCCTTCGAGATCGTCGACGACGTAACCCGGGGGACGGAACCGGCGAGCGCCGACGTGACCGGCCAGCTCGGGGTCAGCGACGGGGACTACATCCCCGAGGTCTTCCAGTACCGCCGGAGGGGCACCCAGCCGGCCCAGCGCGAGTTGAGCGGGGAACACCGTTCGACCGCGCTGACCGAGTTCCGCGTCATCGATCTGGAGGTTGATCCCGGGGACACCGTGCGGGCGATCGCCAGGGTGGAGCCGGCCTTCGAGAAGGGCCGGCGGTTCGTCGCGGAGTTCTGGAGCCAGGAGTACGGCCGGGCCTCGGTCATCTACGTGAACTTCAAGCCCCACGAGAAGGACAAGAACCTGTATCTCGGACGCGGGAAGGTGGACCGCCACCACCCGGGCGGCCGCTACAACGTCGGCTCGACGATGATCACCGACGAGCACGGCCACAAGAAGGCGTACTCCACCGAGTTCAACCCGGTGATGCGGGCGCCGGACGGCAGCCCCGCCTACTTCGTGGTCTCGGACAACCCCGAGGCCGACGTCACCCCGCCCACCCTCCGTTCCCTTGAAATCCTGACCGCCGAGGCGAGCGTCGGCGAGACCATCCGGGTCGAGGCGTTCGCGGAGGACAACCTCGCCGGTCCGACCCAGGCCCGGGCCGTGTTCACGAGCCCTTCGGGAAGGCGGTCCGTACGGGCGGACCTGATCGGCGACGCGCGGAACCCGGGCCGTTTTCTCGGAGCCTTCTCCATTCCGGAGTGGTACGAGGGCGGCCGGTGGGCAGTTCAGAAGGTCGAGCTCTATGACGCGGCGCGAAACAGCGCCCTGATCTTTGCCGCCACCGCGCCGGTGCTCGCCGACCTGGGTGTGCTCGTTCAGGAGAATCCCGAAAAACGCGACGACGAGGCGCCGGTGCTGCTCGCCGTGGAACTGCCGCAGCGCGAGGCGCTCGCCAGCGAGTCCATCCCGGTGGCGGCCCTCGTGGAAGACAACCTGAGCGGGGTGGACAAGGTCTACGTGTCCTTCCAGAGCCCGAGCGGCGCCGACCTGGTCCGGGTGGAGCTCGAGAGCAGGAACCCGCCGCTGAACCGGCCCTCGCTGGTACCGCAGCCCAACGTCTTCCGCGGCGCCCTGAAGATCGAGAAGTGGCAGGAGCGCGGTACCTACGCGGTGTCCCGGGTGAATATCTCCGACCGGGCGCAGAACTACCTGAACCTGAATCCGGTCCGCGACGAGGAGGTCCGCGGCTTGGAGGTGGTGTTCCTCCCGGAGGAGAAGGCGGAACCGGCCGCTGCCCCGAAACCACAATGAGCATGAATCGACGTCACTTTCTCGGCGCCGCCGGCGCGGCGGCCCTCGGCCTCGGCGGGAGCGCCAACCGGCTGCTGGCCGCCACCCCGGAGCGCGCCGCCGTCGTTCCCGACGCCAGCCTGAAGACGAAGCACCTGGTCGTCATCCTCTACGGCAACGGCTGCCGGAAGAAGGACACCGTGGAGGACCGGGCCCACGCGCCCCACATGGCCCGGATGATGGACGCCGGCAGCGTCTTCACCGAGGACTTCGGCGAGACCGCGAACCTCCACGGCTACATGTACACCGAGATGCTGACCGGCCGGGAGACGGTTTCGGAGCATCCGCTCTATCCGACCTGGACCGAGACCGTCCGGAAGGAGCTCGGCGGGTCGGTGAACGACTACTGGATGCTCCAGGGAGTCAGCTACTACCGGTCGTGGGTCTTCGACCGGAAGCACTGGAGCGCCCACCCGGACGGGGGGCTCCAATTCGGCGCGAACTCGCTGACCATGAACAAGCTGTTCCACGACGATCAGGAGCAGTCGGCCGCGGCTCTCGTGAAGGCGAACATCGAACCGGGACTCGGCCACACCCGGCAGACCCGCAAGGACCTCGAGGACTGGCTCGCCGACACCGTTTCCCGGCGGACCGACGTCCCCGCGTCCACGAAGACCTCGCTCGTGGACCGCGAGGTCCCGCTCGGCGACGGACAGTGCTTCGAGATCGCGAAGCACGTGCTCCGGGACTTCCGGCCCAAGCTGATCACCATCCAGATGCTCGCGCTCGACGACGCCCACGCCGACGCCGGCTTCTGGGACTACGACACCGACTACGAGCAGTACCGGCGGCACATCGCGGCCACCGACGAGCTCATCGGCAACCTCCACGACTTCATCCAGAACGATCCGTACCTGCGTGACACCACGTCGATCCTGCTGCGGCCCGAATGCGGCCGCGACGACGAGGTCAACGTGTACGGACAGCTCCATCACTCGCAGGGGAACTACTACGCCCACAACGTCTGGACGCTCGGGGTCGGCCCCGACTTCCGGCAGGGCGCGGTCTTTCCCGAGCAGGTGATGCGGCGCGACCTTTGCCCCACTGTCGTCTATCTGCTCACCGGGAGAGACATCGCGTCCCATGTCACGGGTTCTGTCCGTACCCAGATGTTCCGCGAGGAATACCGCCTGCCGCCGTACGTCCTGCGCGACCGCTTCGGCAATCCAGTCAAGACCTGAGCCGGCGACGGCTCTGGTCTTCGGGCTCCTGATCGCGACCGCCGGAAGCGCCGCTCCCTCAGCATCCGCTCAGGAGGACCAACCGTCGCTTGCGGAGGCCGCGCGGCGAAACCGCGCCCGCATCGCGGCGAGCCGGGAGCGGCACGGCCCGGCGCCGCGCTTCACCGACGCCGATCTCGCCGGCACGCGCTCCGCGAGTGCGGACCAGCCGACGGCTCCGCTCGAGACGGGCCCACTGCACGACCCTCCCGTCACCAGCGAGGACCTTCCAGTCGGGGATCCCGGCGAGGACACGGCCGAGGTCGATGCAGATGACGTTCAGGAAGCCATCGAAGCCCGGCTGCATGTGATCGCGGAGCGGGAAGCCGAGATCCGGGAGCGCCTGCTCGACATCGAGGCCTCGCTCACCGCCATCGGGTCGAGCGGCCTTCCCACCGCACCGCGCAACACCAATCGGTTTCAGAGCGCCCTGGACACGAACCGCCTCCGGGCGGAAGCGGAAGAGCTGAACCGGGAACTGGAAGCCCTCGCCGCGGAACGCCGGATCCTGCGGTAGGGGAGGCGGCCGCCCCTACACGTCCACCTCGAACTCCACCCCGAACCGCTCGCCGTAGTCCACGAACTGGGTCGGGTTCGGATCCACGTTCAGGATCACAAAGCTGGCGCCCGGCGGCCCGAGCAGGTAGCGGTCGAGGGAATGCCAGGTCCCGGTCCGGTAGGCGTAGCCCTTCCCCGGGTCGATCAGGAAGGCGCGCACGTCCTCGGGCTTCGGAACGGCATCGGCGTCGTCGAGATCCGTGGGCGGGGCCACCGCCACCACCGCGGGCGCACCCTCGAGCGGAATGAACGCCTGGGTGACCGCGAAGTGGCGCTCCAGCATCCGGAACCGCTTTCCTCCGGTCGGCTGCCAGATGACGTCCATCGTGGTCCGCCCGTCGATCCTGAAGTCGATCGGAAAGAACCGCCGGGCGTCCGCGGGACGGTCCCGCGCCTCGATGACCTCGCCGTAGGGGGCGAAGGACTCGGCGGTCATGGGCTCGACGGGAAGTTTGACGATGCGCATGGTGACCTCAGAACGGGCCGAGCTGGATGTGCTGGGCGACGACGAGCCCGCTGGTCGCGACCAGGAGAATGATCCCGAAGAGCGGCAGGTAGTAGCGGATCCACTGCAGGAGGCCGACTCGCGCCATCACGAGCGTCGCCATGAAGTACCCGGACGTCGGGAAGATCACGTTCGTGATTCCGTCGCCCCACTGGGTGGCAAGCACCACCACCTGCCGGGTGACCCCCGCAAGGTCGGCGACCGGCACCAGGATCGGCAGCGTGATGAGCGCCTGCCCGCTCCCGGAAGGGACGAGGAAGTTGAAGACCGTCTGTCCGAACAAGACGCCGACGGCGGTCAGCGCCGGCGGGAGCGAGGAGACGAGCAGCGCGGCGCCGTAGACGACGGTGTCCATGACCATCCCCTCGGTCATCACCACCGAGACCCCGCGGGCCACCCCGCACACCAGGGCGCCCACCAGGATCTCGCGGAAGGCGTCGTTGAAGTCGGTACAGATCTGGTTCAGCCCCCGCCCCGCCACCAGCGAAACGACGACCGCCATCGCCACAAAGGCGCCGCCGATCTCCTCGAACCCGAGTCCGAGCGTCAGGACCGAGACCACGAAGACGGCGAACAGCCCGAGCGCGACCAGGCCGGCCACCTTCTGGCGCCCGCGGAAGGCGGCCGGCGCGGTTTCGTCCGACGAGGCGGCAATGGTCTCCCGGGGATCGCGGGGCTCGTGGCGCCGGGCGATCTCCCGCCGGGCCCGCCGCACCACGAAGACGGCCGCCGCGGCCTGGACGATCAGGAAAAAGATGAACCGGTAGGAGGCGCCCGAGAACATCGGCAGCCCCGCCAGCATGTGCCCGATGCCCACGGTCGCCCTGCTCCCCACGACGCTCGGCGCGGCGTTCGGCGTGACGGTGCCGGCGACCGTGGGCATCGGGCACATGCTGGCGGGGCTGCCGATGTTCTCGGGCGCCTCCTACCGGTTCGTCTTCTTCCTCATCGT
>CAYUVU010000090.1:0-8595 GCA_964448205.1 uncultured Acidobacteriota bacterium | reverse complement strand
GTTCGGCGACGGGGCACCCCGGAGGGCCGGGCGGCGCGGCAGCAGGCGCGCCGGAGCGTGCTGGACTTCATCGGCGAGGAGGTCCGGGACCTGCAGGGCGCCCTCGATCCGCAGGACGTGCGGCGGATGGACCGCTACCTGACGGACATCCGGGAGATGGAGCGCCGGATCGAGAAGATCGTGGAACGGAACACCAGCGGGGAGCTCCGGGAGCTTCCCGACGCCCCGTCAGGGGTGCCGGACTCCTTCGACGAGCACGTGAAGATCATGTTCGACCTGCAGGTCCCGGACCTCCTCGCCGATGAAGTCCAGCACGCTCCGGCGCGCCTGCTGCCGCGCCGCCCGGCCCTCCGGGGTGCCCCCGGCGCCGAACAACTGGTCGAACACGATGCGCGGATCGCGCGTCATCGGCAGCGGCTCGGTCGGCGAGGCCCAACTGATGGTGTCCGTATAGACGCACGCGTAGCCGTAGGCGCAGCCTCCCGCCTGGTCCACCGTCTCGATGCAGAGCTGCATCGAGGGAATCGGCGTGTTCTGGCCGAAGCGCTGCGCGTAGAGCTGATCGAACGAGGTCCCGGCGAAGACGTCGGAACCTTCGGTCTGCCTCGGGTGGGACGCGGTCAGGAACGTCGAACTCGAGCGGAAGTGGTCCCCGCCGATCTCCCGCGCCGTCTCCGCTTCGGCAGGCTCGTTGTCACAGTCGCTCACGATCGTGACGTAGTCCCGGACCGACTCGAGCGGGCTGAGGGCGCCCTTCGAGAGATCGAAGTCCGTGCCCTCCTTCTCGGGCGACCACAGGAACTGCTCGCGCCCGTACTTGTTGCTCCCCGCCGCGCCGTGAACGATCTCCACCGCCACGAGCCGCGTCGGATCCGCCTCGGTCGGCTTCGCGATGACGCTCGCCGGCGCCATGGCGTCCAGGAACGGCAGCGCGATCGTTGCGCCGGCCCCGCGCAGGAAGGTGCGCCGCGGCAGGCTTTTCCCGGTCAGGTAGTTCATCGTCTTCTCCTTCGGTTCCGGTTGGCTGTCCTCTGGTGTTGTCTAGTGTTCGCCGGCGACGGTGGTCTCGGCCTCTTCGGCCGCGCCGCCCTTCATCTGGAATGCCGGACTCTTCGCCACCCCCAGGATGAACGAGGACATCCGGTAGTCGGAAGCCTCCGCGTCCCGGACGATCTCCCGGATCCGCGGCTGATCGTAGTACTCCACCCGCCGGCCCAGCGCGTACGCCATCAGGTTCTCGGTGAACGTCCGCAGCAGGGGGGTCGGGCGCTTCAGGAGCGCGTTGCGCAGGTCGCCGATGTCCTGGATCGGCGTGCCGTCGTAGAACTCGCCGGACGCGTCGATGGCCTGTCCCGCGTCCTTCACCCGCAGGCGGCCCGTCACGTCGAACGCTTCGAGCGCCAGGCCGATCGGATCCATCATCCGGTGGCACGAACGGCACGCCGGGTTGTCCCGGTGGATCTCGAGGGCCTCCCGCGCCGTCAGCTTGCGGACCGTTTCGCCGGACTCCCCGGTGTCGAGGTCGGGAACGTTCGGCGGCGGAGGCGGCGGCGGACTCCCGAGCAGCACCTCCATCACCCACTTCCCGCGCAGCACCGCCGAGGTCCGATACGGATGCGAGGTCAGCGTCAACATGCTGCCGTGGGCGAAGATCCCGCGCCGGTTCGGATCCTGGTAGTTCACGAGGCGGTGTTCCGGGCCGACCACCCCCTGCATGCGGTAGTGCTTCGCGAGCGGGCCGTTCACGAACGTGTAGTCCGCGGTGAACAGGTCGAAGATGCTCCTGTCCTCGGACACCAGGTGATGGAAGAACCGCTCCGTCTCCTCCACCATCGCCAACTTCAGCTGCTGGTAGAAGTCCGGATAGAGCCGGACGTTCGGATTGATCTTGTCCAGGTCCTGCAGCCGGAACCACTGGTGGGCGAACCGCTTCGCCAGCGCCTCCGAACGGGGATCCGCGAGCATCCGGCGCACCTGGGCCTCGAACCCCGCGGGATCGGTCAACCGGCCCGCCTCCGCCGCATCCAGGAGCTCGCCGTCCGGGATCGTCCCCCAGAGGAAGAAGGACAGCCGGGAGGCCAGGTCGGTGTCGGTCAGCCGATAGCCGAACTCGGCTTCCCGCGGGTCCAGCGGCTCCTCGATCCGGAACACGAAGTTGGGACTCGCGAGCATCCCCTCGATCCCCATCCGGATCCCTTCCTCGAAACCGTCCGCCGCCGCGCCCGAGTCGTAGAGGGACATCAGCGCGTTCAGGTTGCGCTCGGTGAGATTCCGCCGGTACGCGAGACGGCCGAGACGGGACAGGATCTCCTCCGCGCACGGACGCGCCTCCTCGGGCGCCAGCGGCCGGCAGGTGAAGATCGCCCGGCGGCTCGGGGTATCGGACACCCCGGTGGCGTCGAAGGGACCGGTGATGAAGAGATCCCGCAGGTGCGGCACGTTGTGGATGCCGTAGGTCCTCGACGTCGCGGTGCTGGCGAGCGACCAGTCGTGCGGGGAGATCATGTCGAGGACCGGCCCCTCGTAGTGCTTCAGGAAGACGGCGGCCACCTTGCGCGGGCCGCCCCGCACGAAGACGGGCTCGGAACGCAGGTTGACGCCGTCGGGGTCGGAGACGTGCATCCAGCGGTCGACATCGAGGAGCGCGACGCGCTGCCCGTCGACCGAGATCTCGACCTGCTCCGGCTTGTCCAGGGTGTGGAGCGCACTCGATCCCGATCCGACGATGGCGCCGGTGGTCTCGTGGTGGAAGGCCACCCGGAACCGGTATTCGCCGTCCGCCGGGAACACGTGGTCCACCACGACGCCGCCCCGGGTCCCGTAGGGCGCGCCCTCGACCTGGACGAGCTGGGCGGCCCAGCGGGAGACGTGGTAGCCCGACTCGGCGGCGGTCGCGTCGGGATCACCGACCGCGAGCCGGCTGATGTCGCTGGCGGCGCGCAGGTAGGAGTCCATGAGGGTCGCCGACAGCAACTGGACGTCGGCGATGTTGTCGAAGTTGGCGCTGATCGTGTCCTGCGGGAGGTACTGGGAAGCGTCCAGCGGGAGGTCCAGCAGGTCGCGGATGGCCGCGGTGTACTCCGCCCGGTTCAGGCGCTGGAAGGACCGGCGTCCGGGGTTCGGATTCGCGGCGGCGCTCTCGTCGAGCTGGGTCTCGAGCGCCTCCGCGACCTCGGTCAGCGTCTCTTCGGGAGGACGCCGGGCGCCGGGCGGCGGCATCATCCCGAGCCGGAGCTTGGAGACCATCTTCTCCGCGAGCACCGGATTCGCCGGAGCGTCGGCGGCGTCGAAACCGGCCAGCGACATGTTGCCGGTCTTCATCCGGTCGTTGTGGCAGACCATGCAGTAGGTCCGCAGCATCCCGTTGTGCGCGGCGGCGGTCTCGGGGGTCAGCCCGGACGCCGGGGGGGAACCCGCCGGGGTCCAGTTCCGAACGGACGCCACCGTCGGCGGAGCCGGCCCGGCACCCGGTTCTTCGCCCGCGTCCGCCGGCGGCGAAAGCGCGAACACGCCCACGCCGAGAGACCCTGCGGCGACGAGATTCAGAAGGCGCATGGGATGTTGTGGCCGGCTGCGGCGGGGTGGTTTTTCCGCCCCCAGATACGCTCCGGGCCAATTGATAAAGGATAGTGACGAGCCCCGGTGGTTGCAAGCAGCGGAACCCTCTCTTCCGGGGCTCTGGGCGCGGCTTTGTGCGACCTCGTGAGGCGCCGGATCACCCCCCGGATCGGGGAACTTGCGCCGTCCCCGCCAGCGGCCCGGTCCGCCGCGCCGAAGGGCGGTCCGGAGTCGGGATTATGGTATTATGGTCAGACTATGGCAAAGGTCACGTATTCGCTGGACGAAGCCACCGTGCGCCGGATCCGGGCGGGCGCGCGCCAGTTGGAAATCGCCCAGAGCCAGTTCGTTCGGGAAGCGGTCGCCGACTACGCCGCCCGAAAGGACCGGCTGAGCGAAGCGGAACGGCTGCGGATGCTGGAAGTGCTGGAGCGCATCCGGGACTCTCCTCCGACCCGTCCCCAGGAGGAGGTGGAGGCGGAGCTTCGGGAAATCCGCGAGTTGCGGAAGTGGGCCTGGCGGCGAGAACCATGATCGTCCATCTGGACACGTCGGCGCTCGTTGACGCGCTGACCGGCCGCCGGCAGTCGCTTCCGCGCCTGTACGAGTTCGTCAGGGAGGGGCATCGCCTGAGGCTCTCCGCGCCAACACTCTACGAGTGGCTGCGCGGTCCGCGGACCCTCGGCGAGCTGCAGGACCAGGAGGCGCTGCTGCCCCGAAGCGCCGCCGTGCCGTTCGACGCCGAAGCGGCAGGCGCGGCAGCCGATCTCCACGGTCAGGTGCCCCGAGCGCGCGCCCGCCAGATGGATTTGGCGATCGCGGCCTGCGCGATCGTTCAGGAGGGCGCGCTCTGGACGCTGAACCAAGAGGATTTCCGGGACATTCCCGGCCTCAAGCTGGCGTAGCGATCCCGGTCAGAGATCGAGGTCGGCGAGCACCGGCGCGTGGTCGGAGGGGATGTCCTCTCCCTTGCGCTGGCGGCGCTCGTCCCGGTCCACCCGCACGCCGGCGATGCGTCCGGCGAGGGGAGCGGTCAGGTAGATGTGGTCGATCCGCGCGCCGACGTTCTTCGCGAAGGCCAGGCGGGTGTAGTCCCACCAGGTGTAGAGGCCCTTCTCGGGTTCCTCCCCCTCCGCGTAGATCTCCCGGTACGCGTCGGTGAGTCCCCACCCCACGACGCCCGCAAGCGCCGTCCGGGCGTCCGGGTGGCACAGCACTCCCCCCGGATCGGCGGTCGCCGAGTCCCGGTCGCTGGGCGCGACGTTGAAGTCGCCGCAGAGCACGAGCGGCTCCTCCGGGTCCGCACGCCCGGCCAGGTGGTCGCGAAGCGCCCCGAGCCACTCGAGCTTGTAATTCCAGTCCTCGACCCGGGTCACCGCCTTCCCGTTCGGCACGTACGCGGTGATGACCCGGAGACCCGCCACCCGGACATCCAGGAGCCGCGCCTCGTCGCGCGCCCGGCAGGCGGGAAGGCCCCGCTCGAGGACCTCGGGGGACTCACGGGCCAGCACGGCGACCCCGTTCCGGGCGGCCTGGGCGTGCACGACGGCGCGGTATCCGGCCGCCTGGACGTCCAGCCAAGGGAAGGTCTCCGCCGGCGCGCGAAGCTCCTGGAGACAGAGGACATCGGGCTCATGCCGCTCGAGCAGGCGGAGCAGGCGGGCCCGGCGCGTCCGGATCGAATTCAGGTTCCAGGTGATGACGCGCAAGGAGACGGGCGGGCCGGATCATAAACGGCGGGAGCCCCTACACTTCGACCCCGGCGACCCCGCATGAATTCCTTCTTCCCCATGCCGCGCAGGGAGCGCGTCGCCCTCTTCATCCTGATTGCCTTCTCGGTGGTGGCCTTCCTGCCAGTCTTCGGAGAAGTCACCGTGCTGGGGGTCGCCGTGTTCGGCTGGCTCATGGCGATCCTGCTGCTCGGATCGCCGGCGATCCTGCTCCTACTCGTCCTCGGCGAATCGGGAAGCGGAGAGGCCGGGGCCGGCGGGCCGGAGGACACCGCACCGGATCCATGATCGAACGTTGGCTCGTCCTCGTCTACCTGCTTGTCTGCGTGGTGGTGGGGGCGCTGGCCACCCGCCGCGTCCTCGGCTCGGCGGACGAGTACTGGGTGGCCGGGCGCCGCGTCGGGACCGGGGTCAATGCCCTGGCGATCATGGCCAGCCTGGCCAGCGGCGGCTCGCTGGTCGGGGTGCTCGGCCTCGCCTACTCGGGCGGCATTCCGGCGACGCTCGCCCTCTTCGCCGGCGCGGTGGTGGGGTTCCCGCTGGCCACCATCCTGGTCGCGGCGCCGCTCCGGCGCCTCGCCAAGTTCACGATCACGGACTTCATGGTGTTCCGGTATCCCCACGGACTGGTCCGGGCGCTCGTCCCGACGATCATCGTGATCTCGCTGACGGTCTACATGGTGGCGCAGATGAAGGCCGCCGGGATCACCGCCGAGGCCCTCCTCGGGGTGGACTACGGCACCGCCATCACGGTCGCGACCGTCGTCTTCGTCCTCTACGTGTCCTTCGGAGGCATGGTGGCGGTGACGGTCACCGACGTGATGCAGGGGGCGCTCCTGTTCCTGCTCATGGGGGTCACCGCCGTCGTGCTCGCCCTGAACGCGGGGTCGCCGCTCGGCTCCCTCCAGGCGGCGACGGCGGCCTCGCCGGCCTTCGGCCAACTCCCCGCCGGGGGTTCCGGCTACCTGGACTACTTCGTGATCTGGGCCTCCGCGATCCCGGTGATCCCCCACATCGTGATGCGGGTCGCCACCGCCCGCGACCCGCGGAGCGCCCGGCTCTCGCTCAATCTCGCGACGGTCATGTACGGCGTGATGATCCTCTCGGCGATCCTGCTGATCGCCCCGGTGGGCATCCTGGAGTTCCCCGGGCTGACCGATCCCGACCAGGTCTTCCTGCGCATCATCGGCGAGAACTTCCCTCCCCTCTTCCGCGGGCTGGCGGTGGCGGCGGTCCTCGCCGCGGTGATGTCCACCACCGACGCCTTCCTGCTGGCGGTGAGCTCCGCGGTCGCCCACGACCTGCTCGGCGGCTATCTGGGGCGGAAGAGCAAACGCGCGCAGGCCTTCGCCCGGCTCGGGGCCACCTGGCTGGTCGGCGCCGCCGCGCTCTACTGGGCGTGGTCCCCGCCGGAGCTGCTCACCCAGTTCTACACCGCCGGGGTGGGGCTGCTCTCAGCGGGACTGTTCGTGCCGGTGGTCTTCGGCCTCTGGTGGCGGCGGGCGAACCTCGTGGGCGGGCTCGCGGCGCTGGTCGCCGGAGTCGGGACCTATTCGTTCGTCCTGCTGTTCGGTCCCCAACTCGGGATCGGGCTCGGGCCCATCCTGGTGGCCCTCCCGGTGAGCCTCGCGGCGATGCTCGCCGGCGGGCTCTGGGGCCGCGCTGACCCTTCCGACCGGGCGCGGGCCGTGGAGCGGCTGCACCGATCAGGCTGAGAAAGGGCCGTTGCCGGCGACTCTTTCCGCGGCGGTACTGCTGCTCTACACCGCCGTCCTCTTCGGGGTGGCCTGGATCGCCAGCCGGCGCATCCACGACTTCTCCGACTATCTGGTCGCCGGGCGGAACCTCGGCGTCCCGCTCGCCTCGCTGAGCCTGCTGGCCACCTGGTTCGGGGCCGGCACGCTGCTCGCCTCCGCGGAGGAGGTGCGCGCGGTGGGGCTCTCGGCGGCCGCGCTCGAGCCCATCGGTCCCGGAATCTGCCTCCTGCTCGTGGGACTGTTCTACGCGGTTCCGCTGCGCCGCGCCGGTCTCCTGACGCTCGGAGACTTCTTCGCCGGGCGCTTCGGGCGGCGTGCGGAGATCGCCTGCGCCGCCATCATGGTGCCGAGCTTCTTCGGCTGGATCGCCGCCCAGTTCTCGGTGCTGGCCGCCCTCCTCGGCGAGCTCTTCGCCATTCCCATCGGGGCGGGGCTGGCGCTCGTGGCTGCCGTGGCCGTTGGCTACACGCTGATTGGGGGGATGTGGTCGGTAACGCTGACCGACGCCGTGCAGGGCGTGATCGTGGTCCTGGCGCTCCTCGCGCTCGGCATTTCGGCGGTGGCGGAGCTCGGCGGGGGCTCGCTCGCCGGCGGGATCGCGCGGCTCGGGCGGGAGACGCCGCCGGATCTGCTCGCCGTGGTTCCCGGCGAGCTGACGGCCCTCCTCGCCTGGTCGGGGCTCCTCGTCGCCGGGGCGCTGGGCAACATCCCCGGCCAGGACGTGCTCCAGCGGGTATTCGCCTCGCGGACGGCAGGAGTGGCCCGGCGCGCCTGCCTGATCGCAGGAAGCCTCTACCTCGTTCTCGGCGCCATCCCGGTCGTGCTGGGGCTCGCCAGCCGCCTCCTGCTGCCCGGCCAGGAGGGGGACCTGCTGGCGACCCTGGGACGGATCCTCTTCAGTCCGCTCGCCGCGCTCGGGCTCGTCCTGCTGGTGGTTTCGGCGGTCCTTTCCAGCGTGGACAGCGCGCTAATATCGGCGGCGTCCGTACTGGCGCAGAACCTGCTCCGTCATTCCCTGCCCCGGGCAGGGCTCCTGCGGTTGAGCCGCCTCTCGGTACTGATCGTTGGTGCGGCGAGTCTCTTCTATGCGTTCCGTGGTCTCAGTGCGTACTCCCTGCTCGAGGACGCGTACGAACTTACTCTCGTGGGGCTCTTCGTGCCGTTGACCGCGGGCCTGTTCTCGAAGCGGGGCGGCCGCACGGCGGCGCTCGGCGCCATGGGGTGCGGGGTCGCCCTGTGGGCCGCGCACCTGACCCTGGGCTGGGACTGGTTCCTCGCGCCCGCGCTCGCTCCCGCGGGGGTGCTGATTCCAAACGCGATCGGGCTCACCGCGGCGAGCGCCGCCGGCTACCTCGCCGGGGCCGCGTTCGACGGACCCGAGCCGATGCAAGAGGGCGCCGCCCGATGAGTGTCCTGACGAGCACGTTCCGCGAGCGCGCCGAGGCGCTCCGGCGCCGCGCCGAGCCTCTCGAGCCGGACGCGGAGGGCCGCCGGGAGCTCACCGATGCGACCGTCCGCCACGCTGAGGAGTTCCTCGAGGCTCTCAAGAC
>CAYUVU010000089.1:0-8290 GCA_964448205.1 uncultured Acidobacteriota bacterium | reverse complement strand
CGACGGATCACGGTGGTTCGGGCACGTCGAGGAGGCGATGCTCAAGCTGAGCGAACCCCGGTACGCAAGCCAGGCCGCCTATGGGTACGTCCGAGCTTCCGAAGTGACGGGGTACGTGCGGGACATACGGAACCGGTACCGTGCCTATGTGTCTCACTTCCTCCAACTGGATTCCGCAGACCGTGACGGCGCGCACCCCTGAGGCGAAGCACCGTCAGACCGCCTCGGAACAACAGATTCGCCGCCACCGCCGTTCGCTTGACGAGATCCGCCTTCACCACGGCGGTTGGATCGCACGCGGCATGCAGCAGGCAGTTCACCCGCGATCCCGGAGCGCCTCGGAAGGTCAGGAAACGGCGGTTCCAGCCAGGAATGCGGCCCACTGCTCCATGAGCGCCCGCCGCCGCTCGAACAGGTCGGTGCGCCGGTAGGCAGCCTCGATGGCGTTCGTGTTCACGTGCGCCAGCGCCAACTCGCACACCTCGCGGGGCGCGTCGGAACACTCCGCCGCCCAGTCCCGGAAGCTCGAACGGAACCCGTGAGGGACCGCGCCGATTCCGAGTTTCCGGACGAGCGCTGGCATCGCCACCTCGGGGAGTAGGCGGTTTCTTGCCGACGGAAACACCAGCCCCGAGCCATCCGAGAGTCCGCGCGCCTGGCGGAGCACCGCCAGCGCCCCCGTGGACAGGGGAACCCGGTGCTCACGCTTCGTCTTCATCCTCTCCGCCGGAACACGCCACTCGCGGGCCTCAAGGTCGATCTCCTTCCACAGAGCACCGCGCACCTCCCCGCTCCGGCACGCCGTCAGCACCAGGAACTCGAACGCCAGCACCGTCGCGGGATACGCGCCCGAACCCCGCACCGCCTCGATGGCTCCGGCGACCTCCGCATACGGGAGCGCGGGGAGATGGCGCACCTGCACCCCGTTCTTGGGCAGCGCCGCGCCGATTGCCTCGCCAGCCGGGTTGTCCTCCCGGTAGCCCTTCGCCACCGCCCACCGCATCACCGCCGAGATCCGGTGCCGGACCCGCCGCGCCGTCACCCGCTTCTCGTTCCAGATCGGCGTCAGCACCTCCATCACGTCCGACGTGGTGATCCGGTCCACCGGCCTCCCGCCGAGCTTGGGCATCGCATAGTCCCGGAGGGTCGCGCGCCACAACTCCTCCTGCCGGCTGCCATCCTTCCAGCCGGCCCGGTGGACGGCGATGACCTTCTCCAGCGCTTCCTCGAAGGTGGGGACGGTGCGCTTGCGCCCGGTCACGAATTCCCCGCGCCGCCGCGCCGCAAGGTTGAGGGCGCACTTCTCGCGGGCCTCGGCGAGGCTGACGTGGGGCCAGGAGCCGAGTCCGAGGTTGCGCTGTCGGCCGTCCACGTGGAGGCGCTGCGCCCAGGACTTGGCCAGGTGGCCTCGGGTCGTGTGCTTGACGAGGAGTGAGAGCCCACCGGAGCCGCGCCCGTCGCCGTAGCGTCCGGGCTGGTCAATGGTGGCGACGAAGCGGGCGGAGAGGCGGTAAGGTCGTTGGACCATGTGCTTTTCGTTCCTGAAGGGGGTTCCGGGTTCCTGAAGCTACCAAATGGATATCAGAAATTCGGCGGGAACGGGCGGGCTGCCGTGGCTCCCAAAGAGACATTATAGCACAGTTATCCCTTTGATATAGCGAGGACTAGTGGCACGCAGTGGTGCTTCCCGGAACGCTATGGAACGTTGTCATCGCGGCCCTGCGGGCCGCGGTGCCGGCTGAAGCCGGCGCTCCAAGCCGTGCGTGCCTTCCTCGCGGTCAACGCTGCGCGTTCTGCGGCCCTGCGGGCCGTGGTGCCGGTCTGAAGACCGGCGCTCCCGGGTGATCAGGGCTCGCTTACCAGGTAGGCGATCCAGGTCTCGTCGGCGGAGCCTTCGGTGACCTCCTCGAACTCGCCGTTCCCGTCACCGTTCTCGTCGGCCCCTTCCCACAGCACCACCGTCCGCGAATACCCGGCCTCCTCGAGCAGTTCGCGCAGTTCGGGAAGCGACCAGAATCGCCACTGGTAGCGGAATGCGTTCCTCAGCTTGCTGCCGTCCGGGAACTCGTAGTGGATCGCACAGCGCATGCGTCCGCTGACCGGGTCGAAGGCAACCTGGTCCCAAATGAAGTCGAACCCGTCCTCCTCGCGCGCGTACTCCTTCTCCTCGTGGCAGTCGGAGCCCCCGTAGGCGTCGATGAAGAAGAGCCCGTCAGGGTTGAGGGCCCGCCGGACGCGCTCGAAGTACTCCCGCAGCAGGTCCCGCGTCTCGAAGATCCAGTAACTGAAGTTCATCGCCGCGACCAGGTCCACCCGGGGCTCGGCGATCTCCAGGACGTCGCTTTCGACCAGTTCGATCCGCCCCTGTTCCGCACGGCTCAGGCTCGCGATGTTGTGCTCGCGTCCCCACGCCAGCGGGTCCGGATCGAGGTCCACCCCGATCGCCCGGCTCCCGGGATGGCGGGCGACGAACTCGCAGGACAGGGCGGCGGTGCCGCAGAAGTCCTCACGCAGGGAGCGCGCCCGCCGGGCCCGGCGGCGGTGAAACTCGTCGTCGAGGAACGCGGCGTCGGCCGGAGCGTCCTGCACGGAGTTCTGGTAGAGCTGATAGCGGTCCGCCCGGTCGGCCATGGACGGACGCCGCCTTCGGCCCCGACTCATGCCGCCGGACCCCCGTGTACGCCTCAGTGGAGCGTGACCGGTTCGCTCAGCGTGAACTGGGCGATCTCGACCTTGAACCGCTGCCCGCCCGGGACCTCCATCAGGTAGGAGCCCCGCATCGAACCGAATGGGGCGCGCAGCGGACACCATGACGAGTAGTGAAACGACTCGCCGGGAACCAGGTAGGGACGGGCGCCGACCACTCCGGGACCGCGGACCTCCTCGACCCGGCCTTCCCCGTGTTCGATGACCCAGTGCCGGCTCAGCAACTGCACCAGTTCCTCGGACTCGTTGGTGATGGCGATGTCGTACTGGAACAGCCAGGCCGGGTCGGGCTCGGGGCGCCGGTCCGCGAACCGCGCCTCCACGTCCACCCGAATCCCCCGGGTCGTCGCGGAAGAAGTGAAGACTTCCTGGCGCACGGATTTGATCGTAGCACGCAGCAACTTGCCGCTAGGGTTCGCCGGGTGAGGACTCTTTCGGGCTGGATGCGGCTGCCCGCGGTGTTGGTCGCGGCGCTCTTCATGGCCCCCCTTGCCGATGCCGCGGCGCCGCCGAAACCACGTCTGCTGGTGCTGGCGGTGGACGGCGGCGGCTACGAGCTGGTGCAGGAGTTCCTCCGGGACGGCGTCCTGCCCAACTTCGCCCGGCTCCGCGACGAAGGGGCCTTCTCGGACGGGATGGTGACGGCGTTTCCGTCCAAGACCGCCCCGTCGTTCGCCATGATCTGGACGGGGCTTCCCGGGCGGGAAACCGGGATCACCGGCAACTCCGTGCTGGCGCTGCCGGCCGGTTCCCACACCCTGCTCGACACCCGGGACGGATTCTCTGCGGCCCTGCTCCGGGCCGACCCGCTGTGGACGCGGGTAGCCCGCGCCGGCCGGTGCGCCGTCGCGCTCCACACCACCCACACCTGGCCGCTCGACGCGGCGCTCGGCCGGCTCGGTCCCGAGCAGCGCGGCGAGCTCTTTGTCCTCACCGGATACGGGGACGTGCGGTTGCCGCCGGCGACTCTCGACGAGGTGCGGAATCCGCTGCTCGGGGAGCCTCCCGCGCCGCTCGCCGGGGAGCACTCTTCCTGGCGGGCCGGTGGAAGTCCCGGGTTCTTCCGTTTCGAGGTGGGAGGGGCGGGCTTCCTCGGGGTGTTCCTGGACGATCCCCTGAATCCGGAGGACGGGTGGGACACGTTCGGGGTGCTGGAGGACCGCGGTGCCGGCGAACCGGAAACGGAGGCGCCCATCTGGCTGGCGCGCGTCGGGATCGGGGCCGGCGCGGGGTTTTCCGGGCCGATCAGCATCGAAGCGGAGGGCGCCCGGGTGGAGTTCCGGGTGCGTGCGTTCATGGCGACCGCCCCCGCTGCCGGGTCGCCGGCCCGCTATCTCGTCTTTCGCGGCGGCGCGAGCGAAATGGGGGCGTATCCGGAGGCGTTCTGGAGCGAGCGGCTGGGCGCGCCCGAATGGCCCCGCACGGTCGGCGCTCCGGAGTACGCGTCGGGCCGCCTCGGCCGGACCCGGGCCGAAGGTGGCGAAGGGGTCGCCGAGTCGCGGCTGCTCGAGATCGCCGGCGCGGTGGCCGACTCCGCACTCGCCCACCTGGATGCCGCGGCATCGCTCCCGGACTGGGATCTCATCGCGCTCTACCTGCCGATGGCCGACGAGCTGGGCCACCTCCTCTACGGGCGGCTTGACGAGCGGCTCCCCACCCATGTCCCCCCGCTGGCCGCGTCGCTCCGGCCGGTGCTCGCCGGAGCCTTCGCTGAAGTGGACCGGGTTCTCGGGAGACTCCTCGCGTTGGCCGAAACGTCGGGCGCCCATCTGATGGTGGTGAGCGATCACGGGATGTCCGGAACCGACCGGCTCCTGCACCTCAACGTGGCGCTCGAGCGCGCCGGGCTCCTCGCCTTCGGCGCCGACGGCGCCGTGGACCTTTCCCGCACCCAGGCGATGCTCCTGACGACCGCTGACGGGAGCGTGGCGATCAACCGCGCGTCGCGTCCCGCGGGGATCGTGCCCCCGGATCGGGAAGCGGCGGTGCTCGCGGCGGTCCGCTCCGCCCTGCTCGCGATTCGCGCGGACGATAAGCCGGTCGTGACGGGGTTCCTCGAGCCGGCCACCCGCGGCCGGGTGCAGCCGGGCGGCGCCACCACGGGCGACCTCTTCCCGCTGCTGCGGCCGGGCTTCCTGACTTCGGCCCGCCCGGCGGAAGACATCGTGGCGCCGGCCCGGCCGGCGGGGAATCACGGCTTTGCGCCGACGCGCCGCGACATGCTCGCGATGCTGGCCGCCTGGGGGCCGCGGATTCCCGCGCGGTCGGGGTGGCCGCGGGCCAGCGCTCTCGATGTGGTCCCGACCGCGCTGGACCTGCTGGCGCTGCCGGCGGATCCGACGCTGCCGGGCCGCTCGCTGCTCGGTGGAGCCCCTCTCGTCCGCCCGACCGGAGGAACCCCTGCGGTCCGGCAGCGTTAGTAGCCGAAGAGAGACGGGATGGACGTCGCCCGCGAAGGAGTCGCCGAAGGCCGCCGGCGCCGGCGCCTCGTTCTGTTTGCGCTCGGTGGCGGCGGGCTGGCGGCGCTCGTGCTCTTCTCCCTTCGGTTGGCGCCCGCCGCACCGGGCGTGGACCGCGGCACGGTGTTTCTCGACACCGTGCGGCGGGGCGAGATGCTGTTGAGCGTGCGGGGGCCCGGCACGCTGGTGCCGGTGGAGGTTCGGCGGGTGGCGGCCGGCAGTTCCGGGAGGGTCGCGAGGGTCCATGCGCTCCCCGGGGTCCGCGTGGAGCCGGACACCGCGATCCTCACGCTCGAGAACCCGAGCCTCGTCCAGGAGTTGACGGCCGCGGAGCTCGAGCTCGCGGCTGCCGAAGCCGACCTCGACGACCGCCGCGTCCAGTTGCGCCGCCAGGTGCTGAACCAGCGGTCGGCGCTCGCTTCGGTCGAGGCCGAAGCCCGCCAGGCGGCCCTCGACGCGGAGGCGGACGCCCAGATCTACGCCGAGGGGATCATCGGCAGGATCACCCTCGAGGACAGTCAGGGCGCCGCCAGCGAACTCGAGACGCGAGCCCGGCACGAGGCGGAACGGCTGCGGCTCGCCGAAGCGGTAGCGGCCGCGGAACTCGCGGCCGAAGAGGCCCGGGTGGCGCGGCTGCGAGCCGTCTTCGACCTGAAGCGCGAACTCGTGTCGCGGCTCGAGGTTCGCGCGGGCATCGCGGGCGTCCTCCAGGAGGTGTCGGCCGAGGCAGGCCAGCAGGTGGCGGAGGGCGACAACCTGGCCCGGGTCGCCGAACCCGCTCGGCTGAAGGCGGAACTGCGGATCGCCGAGGTCCAGGCGAAGGACATCGAGGTGGGGCAGCCGGCCCGCGTGGACACCCGGAACGGCATCGTGTCCGGACGCGTCATCCGGGTGGAGCCGGCGGTCCGCGACGGCGCGGTGACGGTGGACGTTGCCTTCACCGAGGATCTCCCCCGCGGCGCCCGGAGCGAACTGTCCGTGGACGGCCTCGTGGAGATCGAGCGTCTCGACGACGTGCTGCACGTCGGCAGGCCCGCCTTCGGACAGGAAGGCGACGAGGTGGACCTCTTCCGGCTGACCGGGGCCGGCGGCGACGCGGTCCGGGTGCGGGTGCTGCTCGGCAAGGCCTCCGTCAACACCGTCGAGATCCGCGAGGGCCTCGACGAGGGCGACACCGTGATCCTCTCCGACCCGTCGGCCTGGGAGGGGCACGACCGGATCCGGCTGCGATGATGGCCGGGTCCGCAACAGCGGTTGGGAACCCTTCCGCGTAGGGAACGTTTAGCAGCGGCAAAGGAGAACCCGTGTCCGACCCCGTCATCCAGTTGAGCGGCATCAGCAAGATCTTCTATACCGACGAGGTCGAAACGCACGCCCTCGCCGAAGTGAGTCTCCGCTTCGACGCCGGCGACTACGTGGCGATCGCGGGCCCTTCCGGGTGCGGCAAATCGACGTTGCTCTCGATCCTCGGCCTGCTGGACACTCCGAACGCGGGCCAGTACCTGCTGGGCGGCCGTTCGGTGGCGAATCTGGGGCTGACCGAGCGCGCCCGGATCCGGAACCGGGAGGTCGGGTTCATCTTCCAGGCGTTCAACCTCATCGGAGACCTGACGGTCTACGAGAACGTGGAACTGCCGCTCGTGTACCGGGGAACCCCGGGCGCGGAGCGGAAACGCCGGACCCTCGAGGCTCTCGAGCGCGTGGGGATGTCCCACCGCCGGAAGCACTTCCCTTCGCAGCTCTCGGGAGGTCAGCAGCAGCGGGTGGCGGTGGCCCGGGCGGTCGTCGGGGAACCCTCGATCCTGCTCGCGGACGAACCGACGGGCAATCTCGACTCGAAGAACGGCACCGAGGTGATGGACCTGCTGGACTCGCTCCACGAGGGAGGCGCGACCATCTGCATGGTCACCCATGACCCGCGCTATGCGGACCGCGCCGACCGCACCGTCCAGCTCTTCGACGGCCGCATCGTCCCGGATTCGGCGTAGGCCGGGCGAGCCCGGCCGGGCGCTTCCCGACATTCACCCGCGCGGGCCCGTAGAATCCCGGACCTCATGGGTCGGCTCGACGCGCGGGCGGTGTCCGGCGAGGAACTCCGCCGCTTCGAGAAGAGGCTGTTCACCGATCTTCGCAAGCTCAGCGCGATGATCGGCGAGGGCAGGATCGAGGAGGGCGTCTATCGGGTCGGGGTGGAACAGGAGATGTTCCTGATCGGGGAGGGGAACCGTCCCGCCCCGATGGCGATGGAGGTCCTGAAGGAGCTTGACGACCCGTCGTTCACCACCGAGATCGCCCGCTTCAACCTCGAGGCGAACCTCGAGCCGATGATGATGTCGGGCGACCTCCTGTCGCGGACCGAGAAGCGTCTCGAGGAAGTCATGTCGGCCGCCGCGGACGCGGCGCGCCGCGTCGGGGTGGACGTCTGCCTCACCGGCATTCTCCCCACGCTGCGGCTCTCGGACATGACGCTCGACAACATGACGCCGCTGGCGCGCTACCACGTTCTCAACGAGGCGCTGAGCCGTCTCCGGGGCAACGAGCCGTACCACCTTCACATGGCGGGGGCCGACGAGATCCACACGACCCACGACAACGTGATGCCCGAGGGCTGCAACGCCAGCTTCCAGATCCACCTGCAGGTGGGTGCCTCCGAGTTCACCCGCCTCTACAACCTGGCGCAGCTCGTCACCGCGCCCATCCTCGCGTGTTCCCCCAACTCACCCCTGCTGTTCGGACGCCGGCTCTGGCGGGAGACCCGCATCGGGCTCTTCCAGCAGAGTCTCGATACCCGCGGCGCCCGCGCCACCGAGCGCCAGCGCGCCGCGCGCGGCGCCTTCGGCCGGGACTGGGTGAGCGGGGGGGTCCTCGAGATCCTGCGGGAGAACATCACCCACCACTCGGTGCTGCTCGACGCGGGCGAGGAAGACGACGCCGACACGGACCCGCCCCGCCTTTCCGCGCTCCAACTCCACAACGGCACGGTCTGGCGCTGGAACCGCCCGTGCTACGGCATCACCGACGGCAAGCCCCACCTGCGCATCGAGAGCCGTTATCTGCCGTCCGGACCCACCATTCCGGACGAGGTGGCGAACATGGCGCTGTGGCTCGGCCTCATGAGCGCGCTC
>CAYUVU010000088.1:0-1794 GCA_964448205.1 uncultured Acidobacteriota bacterium | reverse complement strand
CGGGCGGGACTCGTCCTGCCCTTCGCCCGCGCGCTCCCCGTCCTCGGACAGGAACAGGTCTTCGCCCACGGCGTCGCGAGCGGGGATCCGCTCGCCGACCGGGTGCTGCTCTGGACCCGGGTCTCGGGCTCGTCCGACGATCGGGTGAACGTCCGCTGGCAGGTCGCGCACGACCCCGGGATGCAGCAGGTTGTCGCGGAAGGGGAAGGAACCACCGGACCCGGCCGCGACTACACCTTCAAGGTCACCGCGCCCGGGCTGAATCCCGGGACGACCTACCACTACCGGTTCGAGGCCCTCGGCGAGCAGTCCCCGGTCGGCCGGACGAAGACGCTTCCCCGGAACACCGACCACGTCCGGCTCGCGTTCGTGTCCTGTTCCAACCTGCCCTTCGGCTACTTCAACGTGTACCGGCGGATCGCCGAGCGGGACGACCTGAACGCCGTGCTCCACCTGGGCGACTACCTGTACGAGTACCCCAACCGCGGCTACGGCGACGGCACCCGGTTCGGGCACGTTCCCCGTCCGAACAAGGAGATCACCACCCTCTCCGACTACCGGACCCGTCACGCGCAGTACAAGGCGGACCCCGACCTTCAGGAGGTCCACCGCCTCCACCCGTTCGTGTGCGTCTGGGACGACCACGAGATCACGAACAACGCCTACACCGACGGCGCCCAGAACCACCAGATCGAGGACGAGGAGGGCGACTGGTTCGTCCGCCGGACGGCGGCGGTGAAGGCTTATTTCGAGTGGATGCCGATCCGGGAGCCCGAGCCCTGGCCGAGCCAACGCACCTACCGGACCTTCCGCTTCGGGAAGCTGCTCGACCTCATCATGCTGGACACCCGGCTGATCGGTCGCTCCCGGCAGGCCGAGTGGGGCGACGCCGAGGGGATGCGGCATCCCGACCGGACGCTCCTCGGCGACCGCCAGGAACGCTGGCTCTACGGCGAACTCGCCGCGGCGAAGGCGGCCGGAGTGCGCTGGCCGGTGCTCGGGCAGCAGGTGATGATGGGGCCGATGCTGGACGCCGACGGGAACCCCCAGAACCCGGACCAGTGGGACGGTTACGAGGCGAGCCGCGACCGGCTCTTCGAATTCCTCGAGAGCGAGCGGATCGGGAACCTGGTGGTGCTCACCGGTGACGTCCACCAGTCGTGGGGGATGGACGTGCCGCGGAACCCGCTCGCCGGCTACGACCCGGACACCGGCGCCGGGTCCTACGGCGTCGACTTCGTGACCACCGCGGTTTCCTCACCCAGCTCGAAGCTGCGGCGGCTCGGGACCGAGGAGGCCATCGCCGCCGAGGTGGCCGAGGAACTCGCCCACAACCCCCACAAGAAGTTCGGGGAGGCGTTCCATCGCGGCTACTGCGTCCTCGACCTCAAGCCGGACCGCATCCAGAACGACTGGTACTTCGTGCCGACCGTGGAGGAAAAGACGGACCAGCAGCGCTGGGCCGCCGGGATCCGGGTCGCGTCCGGCACCCAGCACGGGGTGCGCGCGGACGGCCCGGCGTAGGCAAAGCGCGCCCAGACCGGATAGTCCACGGTCGGGACACCGCGCGGGCGGCGCGGGAGCATCGGAACGACGCACCGCGACCGGGGGTTGATGGCGCATCGGCTTGGAACGCCGGCTTTAGCCGGCACGCGCTGCGCGGAGCGCAGCGGAACGGCGTTTCGCTCCCTGCCACAGAGCGCATCGGCCGGCTCGCTCCGCCGCCCGCCTGCGGCGGGCTGAAGCCGGCGTTCCAAGCCGGCGCGCCACTCCGGGCCGGCGGTCCCCCTACTC
>CAYUVU010000087.1:0-4543 GCA_964448205.1 uncultured Acidobacteriota bacterium | reverse complement strand
GGCACAGCCCGCCGAAGGCGGGCGGCGAGACGTACCTCATGCGCCGGGATGGCGCGGCTGCGCGCGCCAATGCGCCCGGGACAGCGACGAACCACCCGCGGCCGTGCGGGCCGCTCTGCCGGCTGAAGCCGGCGTTCCGAGCCGTGTGCGCCGTAGCGCGCGGTGGAGAGCCTGCCGGAATGCCGACGCTCCCTCGTCACGGCACGCGGGGGCGGATCGGCGCCTCCGCCACGGTGACCTCGACGGCGGCGGACTCGAGCCCCGGCGATTCCGCGGTCAGCCGGATCGTCCCGGGCTCTTTGGACGCCTGGACGATGACGAGGGCGAGGCCGTTGAACGCACGGCGACTTTCGGCCAGGTCCGCTTCGTGGCTCGAGGGATCGCCGTTCCCCACCCCGAGGATCGCTCCCGGCCCTTCCAGACCGAACTGCACTTCGTTGCCGGCAGTGGGGACGTTCCGACCCTCGGAATCGACGATCGAGACCTTGACCAGCGAGACGTCCTCGCCGTCCGCATGGATGGTTGACCGGTCCGGCTCCAGCATGACTCCGGCCGGCTCACCCGTCGTCTCGCGCCGGGTCGCGGCCACGGCTTCCCCGTCCCGGTAACAGGTCGCGGTGAGCGACCCGGGCTCCCAGGGGACCTCCCAGGAGAGGCCCCCGTACGGCTCGCGGTCTTTCCGGCCCTGGCTCTCCCCGTTGAGGAACAGCTCGACGGCGTCGCAGTTGTTGAAGGACCGGACCTCCACCGTGCCGTCTTCCCGGAGCGGGGGCTCGTTCCAGTCCGGGAACAGGTGGACGAACGGTTCCGAGCTCCAGGCGGACCGGTAGTAGTAGTAGTTGTCCTTCGGGAAGGCGCAGGTGTCCATGAAGCCGTACTGGGCAGTGACGACCGGCCAGTCGAAGGGGAACGGCTCGCCGCGGTAGTCCATACCGTTCCAGACGAATCCACCCGCTACGTAGCCGGTCCCGGCGATCCGCCCCCACGTCTCCGCCGCCGAGGTGTCGTAGGAGCTGTGATGGCCCCTCGCTTCGTCGTCCACGTAAACCCCGCGGGTGGTGAGGTCGTAGCCGGTCTCGAGCGCCAGCATCGGCCGGTCCGGGTTGGCTGCGTGGTATTCGTCGTAGTTGGCCGGATCGAACCCCCGAACGTCGATGACCTCCGCCAGGCTGATGAGATCCCGCTCCGTCCCGATCTCGTCGGGAGAGGTGGCGCCGGTCAGCGGCCCCACGCTCCCCGTCGTCGGCCGCGTGGGGTCCAGCCGCTTGATCGCGGCGTGCATCGCCCGCAGCTGCTGCCCGGCCACCTCGGGACCCTGCCGCAGGCCCTCGTTGTTCATGCTCCAGCCGATGACGCTCGGATGGTTCCGGTCGCGCCGCACCATGCGCTCGACGTCACCGATCACGTCGTCCGAGGTGCCCATGTGGCGGTTCTCGACGAGGACGAGCATCCCGAGCCGGTCCGCCGTGTCGAGCACCTGGGCCGCCGGCGGGTTGTGCGAGGTGCGGATGGCGTTCGCCCCCATCTCCTTGAGCTTCTCGAGCCGGTAGGCATTGATCCGGTCCGGGAGGGCCACCCCCACCCCCGCGAAGTCGGTGTGGAGGTTGGCGCCGTTGATCTTCACGTGCTGCCCGTTCAGGAAGAAACCGTCTCCGTCGAAGCGGAACGTCCGCACGCCGAACGGTGTCCCGGTCTGGTCCGTGATCCGTCCGCCTGCCTCCACGGTGGTCTGCACCGTGTAGAGGTAGGGGTTGTCCAGGGACCAGAGCGTCGGGTTCCCAATCGCCATTTCCTGGCGCAACTCCAGCTCGCTCCCGGCGGGAACCGTGCCGGCCGTTTCCGCCGTCGCGACCGTGTTTCCCTCCGCGTCGATCAGCGCGATCCGGAGCGTTCCGTCCGCCGGCTGCGCCCCGTCATTGACGAGCGTGGTCTCGACCTGCACCACGGCCGATCCGTCCGTGACCTCCGGCGTGGTCACGAAGGTTCCCCAGCGCCCGACGTGCAGCGGGTCGAGCTTCGTGAGCCAGACGTGGCGGTAGATGCCCCCGCCCTCGTACCACCAGCCCTCGTCCCAGTCGGCGTCGGCGCGGACCGTGACCACGTTCCGGCCGCCGAGGTCGGCCACGTCCGTGATGTCGTAGTGGAACCCGGTGTAGCCGCTCCAGTGGTGGCCCAGCCACTCGCCGTTCACCCAGACGTCGCTGTTCCGGTACACCCCGTCGAACTCGAGCCAGATCCGCTTGCCTTCGTCAGCGGCCGAGAGTTCGAACGACCGCCTGTACCAGCCGACCCCCTTCGGCTTGTAGCCATGGTCCCGGTCGTACCAGAGCTCGTTGAACCCGGGCCGTTTCCCGCCCGGCTGGTCCGCCCCCCTCGGATCGAATTCCCCACCCACCACGAAGTCGTGGGGGACGCGCACCAATTCCCAGCCGCTGTCGTCGAAGTCCGAAGCCGCGGTGGCGGCCGACCGCATCGCCGCGTCGTCCCGCCAGAAGGCGGGGCGGTTGTAGTACGAGGCTCCCGCGATGCCCCCGGGACCGCCGGTGTTCTCGACCAGCACCGCGAGCGCATTGGGCCCGCCCGGGTTCCACGCCTGACCGGAGTCCAGGGTGACCTCGAACGGCGCTCCGGCCCCTTCGTGGTACACGAGCCGGTGGCCGTTCAGGTACACGGTGGCGTTGTCGTCCGCCGACTGGAAGTAGATCCGGGGCCTGCCGGTCGGCCCCGGCGGCAGCGCGCCGAGTTCCGCCCGGAACCAGGCGAGTCCGGGCTGTCCCGCGAACACGTCGTCGCCCGGCGCCGCGTCCGGCCAGCCGGAGAGGTCGAGCCCGGGCGCCGCCATCGTTTCCGCTTCGGCTTCGCCCGCCTCGCTCATCCGGAATCGCCAGGTCTCGACGGAATTCCCTTGCGGCAGCGGCACGAACCCCTCCGCCCGGCCCCGGAAGAAACGCCACCCGTCGTCCATGAGCAGTCTCGTTCGCGGGGCTTGGTCCGGAGCGCAGGCGAGCACTGGCAGCAGCGCGCAGCCGATTGCCGCGGCAAGCGGCCATACCAAAAGAGTCCCCGTCCGACCGTGCCTCATATCCGTCGCCTCCCAGCAGAGGCAATTTGGGTCCGCGCCGCGGTCCGGCGCAAACGCGTTTCCGGCCGGCCCTCACCGGCCCGAAGGCTGGGAGTTCGCGATGCGGCGCGTGGTCAGGATGCGGGTTCGTCCGGACCGCCAGCCGCGACCGAATCCACCACCCACGCGAGATAGTCCGGGGCGCCGGCGCCAACCTCGAACGCGAGGAATTCGGGGGTGTCGTAGGGGTGGAGTTCGAGCACCCGCGTCTTCAGCGGCTCGACGCCCATACTCGTGGTCTTCATGAAGAGGAGGACCTCCTCGTCACGCTCCACCTTGCCCTCCCAACGGTAGATGGACGCCACCGGACCGAGCACGTTGACGCACGCGGCAAGCCGCTCCTCCACGAGCGTTCCGGCCAGGCGCTCCCCCTGTTCGCGGCTCGACAGGGTGGTCAGGGCGATCCAGCAGCCGGCCATCGGATCCCGGGTTTCCTCCCGGCGCCTCAGGCCGCTACCGCGTCCGCGGCCTGGGCCTCGCTGGCCAACGTTCCCGCCAGCGTGAACGTCTCCCGCGCGGCGCGGACCGCCGCCTCGGGATCGGAAAGCGTCGCACCCATCCGGTCGATCGCGCTCCGCAGCTCCTTCCAGCGGGCCCGCTGATCACGGCCGTAGGGATCGAAGTAACGCAGGCATCCGGCCAGTTCCGGACGGTTCTCCACCAGCGCGCGGCGGATGAAACGGTTGCCGTTCATGGAGCCTTCGATCACGTAGAAGGCCGCGAGAGTCGCTTCCGGAGTCCAGTGCGCGCCGCCGAGCGCGCCCGCGAACTCCAGGACCGCCCGGGACGGACGATCGTGAGGTCCGGCGCCGAGATCCTCCAGATCGCGGGCCAGCCGTCCGGCGTGGTCACCCATCGCCTGGGCGAAGTCCTGCCAGTCCGGCCCCCGGGCGAGGAGGCGCGCGTGGATCAGGCGGACGAGATCGAGCATCGCGGACTGGTGCGCGGCGAGCCCCGCGCGGGAAACCTCGCCCCGGCCCAGGGCGCGCTGGAAGACGTGGTTCTCCGCGGCGGCGTGCTGGTCGGCGGTCGCCGCCTTGAGGCGATCCGCGAGTCCTTCGGACATGGTCGACAACTCGGGGCTACTTCATGAGAGCCCACGCCCCGGCCGCTATCACGCCGAGCCAGACGAGGCCCTTGATCAGGAAGAAGAGGAAGGCCGCGCCGGCGATCTTCTTGACGATGGGGCGGTTCGCCCCCGGGAGACGTTGCCAGAAACTGGTATTGGATTTCATTTTCGCGCGCGCAGGATAGAAAGGAACGACGGTCCCGTCAAGGCTACTTCGCGACGCGGCGGAACCTCGTTTCTCCGAGCGAAAGGCCGGCGGGGTTCCCGGCGGGGTCGAGGTCAAAGGCGACCAGCAACTCGCCGCGCCAGCGGGCGTCCCAGGCCACCCGGAAGGTCTCGTGGCTGAAGTGGGT
>CAYUVU010000086.1:0-4274 GCA_964448205.1 uncultured Acidobacteriota bacterium | reverse complement strand
CCGCATGTCCTGACGACGATCGTCGCCGCCTTCGCCCTCTCACAGGCGCTCGCGCTCATCGGCTTCAACCTGGTGCACGAAGGCGCCCACGGCAGCTACTCCAGCAACCGGACGGTCAACTGGCTGGCCGGCTCCACCGCGGGCTTCATCGGGGCCAGCCAGATGATCTGGCAGCACAAGCACAACGTCCTCCATCACACCTACACGAACGTCGAGGAAATGGACACGGACATCCAGACGGGCGGCATGGTGCGCTGGAGCCACCTGCAGGAGTGGCGGCCCTGGCACCGGTTTCAGCACCTCTACGCCTTCCCGATGTACAGCCTGTTGACCCTCAACGTGATCTACAGCGACATCCAGCGGATCATCTCCGGGCGGATCGGCAACTACCGCCTGCCGAAGCCGAGTCCGTCGCAGCACGCCAACTTCTGGCTGACCAAGCTCTTCTACCTCGGGATCGCCCTGGTGCTGCCGCTCTTCTTCAACACCTGGTGGCATGTGCTGGCCGTGCTGTTGCTCATCAACCTGGTCACCAGCCTGACCCTGTCGCTGGTGTTCTCGCTGGCCCATACGGTCGAGTGCACCGCCTTTCCTTCCCCCGATCCGCAGTCGGGCGCGATGGAAAAGGAGTGGGCCGTTCACGAGGTGGAGACGACGGCGAACTTCGCGCCCCGGAGCAAGCTGGCGGCCTGGTACCTGGGAGGCCTGAACTTCCAGATCGAACACCACCTGTTCCCCAATATCTGCCATCTCCACTACCCGCGGCTCCGGAAGATCGTCGAGGAGACGTGCCGCGACTTTTCGATTCGCTACCACTCCTATCCGTCGTTCCTCGCGGCGCTCCAGTCCCACTACCGGCACCTGAAGACGCTGGGCAACCCGGCGTAGCGCTTCGCGCCGGAATCGCTACCGGCGCCGGCCGAGATACAGCGTGTTCGGGGCGTCGGACCGTCCGGCGACGATGTCGGGAACGCCGTCGCCGTTGACGTCTCCGATGGCGAGTCCGTACATGGCGCCCTCGGCGTCGCCGAAGGGGGTCCGCGCGAAGCTTGCCGATCCGTCGTTCGTGAGGATCGCGCCGGGCGCCCCGCGGTTGCCGACCGCGACATCGAGGTCCCCGTCCCCGTCGAGGTCAAACGCCGCCAGCGAGTAGGCGTTGTCGGCCGGTTCCCCGATCTGCCGGCGCGGCTCGAAGGACGTGCCGTCCCGGCCCAGGTAGAGCCACACCCCGCCCGCGAGCTGGTCGCCCAGCACGATGTCGAGCGTGCCGTCGCCGTTCAGATCGCCGAAGGTCACCGCCCGGGTCGCGGACTCGGACGGGCCGACCGCGTGGGCCTCGGAGAATCCGCCGCCGCCGTCGTTCACGTAGAGGGTGCTCTGGCCGCCGTCCCGGTGCGGCACGAAGAGGTCGACGAAACCGTCGCCGGTGAGGTCCGCCGCCCCGATCGTCGTGGCCGAGTTCCGGGACAGCACCCGGCACTCCGGAAACGCCCCCGACCCGTCGTTGACGCAGACGTAGTTGGCGCTGCGGTTCTCCGGTCCGCCCCGGTTCGCGACGACGATCTCGGGGCGCCCGTCGCCGTTCAAGTCGGCCACGGTGACGTTTCGGGTCGGCCAGGACGCGTCGCCGAAGGTTCCCGCCAGCACGAAGGACCCGGTCCCGTCATTGAAGTAGACCCGCTTGTCGTCGGGCCGGTCGTTCCCGATCACCAGATCGAGATCGCCGTCCCCGTCGAGGTCCGCGAGCGCCGCGGTGTAGGTGTTATCCGCCGAGCCGGGGAGCTCATGCCGTTCGTCGAAACCACCATTGCCGTCGTTCAGCAGGACCCAGTCCTTCAGGGGCCAGTGGCGGCCCTTCGCGAGCACGATGTCGAGGTCGCCGTCCCCGTCGAGGTCCCCGAGACTCGCGTTCGCGCTGGTCTCGGCGGTGTCCTCGAGGGGGACGGCGTGCATCTCCTGGGCATTGGTGCGCGGCGCCACCAACAGGAGCCCAAAACAGGCCGGAACCGCGGCCCGGAGAAGGGGGAGGAGTGTCCGCGGGCGGCCGCTACCTTGAAATTCCACGGTCGAGTTGCATTTTTTCAAGGTAGACGGCCGGATTCGCTACTCCGCGCGGCGGTTCGGGCCGATGTCGATCTCGGTGATGTGCAGGCTGAGGCCGGTTCCGGCGCGGAGTCCGATCGCGCCGTCGAGCGGCAGGCGGTCGGCTGGCAGCTCCGCCACCTGGATGTCGTTGACGTAGAACACGGCCCGGTCGCCGCGGACGTCCACGCCGAGGACGTTCTTCAGCGGTCCGGTGGCGTCGGCGGAGAGGGTCTCGACGGCGTCGTGCCCAGTCCAGGACACGAGGTCGTTCTTCTTTCCGGCCGAGTACCCGGCGATACGGAACTGCCCGTCGTTCCGGATCTCGAACGCCAGGTAGCCGGGAGCGGCTCCCTCCAGGCCGTCCGCCGCGACGAAGAGACCGAAGGAACTGTCGAGCCGGGTGGATCCGGACTGCTCCGGGTCGCCCTCGGGGAACAGGAAGATGCTGCTGCTGACCGCGTAGTTGCCGGAGGCGTAGCTACCGGGATCCCAGAAGAGCCCGCCCGGACCCGCGAAGACGTGCCAGCCGGGCCGCATCACCACGAACCGGCGTTCCTCGCCGGTCGTCCCGTCGTCGTAACGCGCCTTCCAGTGGCCGGGGCGCTCGAGGTTCAGTCCCGATTGGGCCGGGGCGAGGGTCGCCAGGGAGACCAGGAGCAGGACCGCGACCACCGCGGGTCGCCAGGCGGGGTGGGCTGCGCGCATGCGGGATCTCCTCGGGCGGGTCGGCCCGCTCCGGGCGGGCGTCGGAAACGCCGTCAGGATACCCACCGGAGCTCGGCCAACAGCCGTGATGGCGCCTCAGCGTTGCGCCGTGCGCGGTGCGGAGCACCGCGCGTGCCGGCTGAAGCCGGCGTTCCAGGCCGTGTTCGCTATTCCGATGTGTCAGGGGAAGCGGGCCTTCATCCACGCCTGCCAGGCGGATTCGGCGCTGGCGGCGGCCCCGGGCCCCGCGTCGCCGTAGAAGTAGACACTGAGCGCCACCGTCGCCCGCTCGGCGATCTTGTAGGCGCACGCCGCCGCGATTCCCGCCACCGGCTCGCGCGTCAGGAAAAAGACAGTCGGTTGGCGCGAGTTCGCGTGGACCTCTTCAAGGACGCCGGTGAGGCTCACCGGGCCGGAAGCGGAGAGCGTCCAGGAGTCTCCCGGCTCGAGCCCGCGAGCGTCGAGTGCGGCCAGCAGGGCCATCCACGCTTCGTCCACCGAGCCGTCGAACGCTCCGTAGGCCCGGAGGATCGAGGCGCGTTGATCCCGGAAATGCGTGAGGTAGAGCCTGAGGATGACGAGCGCCTGCGGCCAGCCGGCCTCGAAGTTCTCGAGCTGGTCGTCCCAGTCGTCGGTGCTCGCGAACAGGCTGTGCACCACGCGTACGAGGCAGCGGCCGCCGGCGCGCGGTTCGATGGTCCACTCCGTGGCCGTCGGCGGCCCGTCCGGCCCGCAGTCCTTCCCCTCGTGGCGGAAGCGCCGGGGCGGGTCCCAGGCGGTCACCTTCGCCGGAATGTGGTCCATCTCGGAACCCGTGTGGTAGCTGAGGGCGCCGCCGACGCGTTCCTCGACGTCGGTCGGGTAAAACCAGGAACCGATGCCGGGGCCGGTGGCGATGGCCTCCCAGACCTCCTCGGGGGTGCCGGGGACTTCGGCCTCGGCCTGGATGGACCGGCGGCCGGATGGATCGCGCTTGATGCTCATGGTGTTTCCTTGGCGGGGTCGCCCGCCGGCGCCGGGTAGGCGACGACCACCAGCCGGTGCCGCCGGCCGCCGGGGGCGGATTCGTCGTGGTAGCGCCGCGCCAGGTCACCGGCCGCGGCGAGGAGTTCGCTGCTGAACCGGGCCCGGGCCTCCGGGGAGGCGAACCGGATCTCGGTATCGATGGAGAGGGTGGCGAGCCGCTTGCCGGTCTCGGCGGAACGGCGCAGAAAGTGACTCACCTCGCGCACGATCCGGGCGGCGAGCGCGATGAGGTAGCTGGCGGACAGCCGGTCGGCGGTGCGGTCCGGGTCCGTCGCCAGGGGGCCGAGCGCCGCCGGACTCACCACGTACGAACGGGCGGTCGCCACCAGCCGCCGTTCGGTCAGCCCGCCCCAGCGGCGCTCCTCGGCGACCCGGGCCAGGCCGTGTTTCTCGAGCGTTCGGAGGTGGTAGTTGACCTTCTGCCGGGGGAGGCCGACCCGGACGGCCAGGGTTGCCGC
>CAYUVU010000085.1:0-7647 GCA_964448205.1 uncultured Acidobacteriota bacterium | reverse complement strand
CCCCAGGGACCCGCCTCGGGCAACGAGCGCGTCCTCCGCGGCGGGGGCTGGAACGTGAACCCGGACCGGGCGACCTGCTCCTTCCGGTTCCTCGCCGACCCACCGGTCTACCGCAGCGACCACGTCAGCCTGCGGGTGGTCAGAAACCCCTGACGCGGAGGGCGTCGCCCGATCGGGACGGCCGCCGGTAGAACGGCAGCCCCCGGCGGCGACTCCGGTCCCGGCGCCGAGGGCCGTCTCCGGTAGCTGACTTTTCCGGCGGGCCGGATGGCGCGGCCGGGACCGGGCCGCGCCGGTGAAGCCGGGGTCTCCGCATCTCCCGGCATTCCCTCCACGAATCCGACCCTGGCGGTCCGGAACATTGAAGGCGGAACGGGAGAGTTTGGTTTATCCAACAATCGGCTTCTCCGTCTTCTTGGAGACCGGGGATCGGGGCGAGTGGAGCCGGCGCCGCAGCCAGCGGCGACGCCCTTGGAAGCAGTGACTCATGGCGACTTTCCCGCCGCGTGCGGACGCGCGGCCACGGAGTTGCATTTTCTTGCGCGGCGTTTGCCGGACGGATTCGTCCGGCGCCGCCAGACAGGAACTCCGCAACTTCAAAAAGGAGAAACCATGCGAAAGTCCATATCTGCGCTGCTGCTCGCAGCGTCCGTCGCCGTCCCGGCCGTGGCGCTGGGCCAGGGCGGCGATTCCAGCATCCGCGGCACGGTCACCGACAACTCGGGCGGCGTCCTCCCCGGCGTGACCATCACCGCCACCAGCCCGGCGCTGATCGCCCCCGAGGTCGCCGTCACCGACAGCCAGGGCGCCTACCGCCTGCTGAACCTCCCGGTGGGCGCCTTCACCATCGAAGCCTCGCTCCAGGGGTTCGCCACCTACCGGCAGGAGGGCGTCGTCGTCCGCGCCAGCACGAACATCGGCGTGGACGTGGTGATGTCCATCAGCGAACTCGAGGAGACCATCACGGTCACCGCCGAGACCCCGATGCTCGAGATCGCCCGCCCCGGCAACATCCTGACCATCGAGGGCGACTTCCAGCGCGACCTGCCGATCCAGGCGCGCGGCAACTGGAGCGACTTCCTCGAGATGACGCCCGGGGTCAACGCCCGGCCCTTCGATGACGGTTCGGGCCGGATGGTGTACTTCGGGCACGCCACCGAGCACTTCGCCCATGTCATCCAGCTCGAAGGCATGGCGGCCGCGGGCTACCAGGACGCCCAGGTCACCTACGTCGGCATGGGCTCCGACGTGATCGAGGACGCCTCGGTGAAGACCGGCGGCGCCGAAGCGAAGGACCCGCTCGGCACCGGACTCATTATCAACATCGTCACCAAGAGCGGCGGCAACGACATCTCCGCCTCGGCTTCCTACGACCACCAGGAGTACGACTGGGGCACCGGAGACGACGAGGGGCTCGGCGGGTTCTTCGGCGACAACGAGCTCCCGGACCACTTCAGCCCCTTCGCCTCCGAACTGGCGAGTTTCGAAGCGCTCGGCGTGTACAACCCGCCCGACAACGTGGTGGCCGGCGCCGGAACCCCGACCGCGCATCTCGTCCGGCAGGCCGACTTCTCCGCCGGCGGGCCGATCCTGCGCGACCGGGCGTGGTTCTTCGCCACCTACCGCTACGCCGACCTCGCGGCGCGGATCAGCCGCAGCGCGGTGGACGTGGACCGGCTCACCCAGCTCTCCGGAATCGCGCTCGCCAGCGGACTCGGCAACGCGCCGGCCTACAGCGCGTTCCCGAACACCACCGAGAGCCACCAGCCCTACGTCAAGCTGACGGCCCGTCTGAATCCGAGCCACGAGTTCTCCGCCTACTACCAGCGCGACCAGCTCGAGAACACCTCGAACCGCGAGTACGACATCGCCCCTCGATTCACCGTGAAGACGGGCGGCGACCTGTTCGGCGCGAAGCTGACCTCGGTCTTCGGGACGAACACGACCGGACAGTTCCTCGTCTCCTGGAACAACAAGGCGAGCGAGGTGCTGCAGGATGCGCAACCGCAGCTCGGCTCGATTCCGCTCTACGTGGAGATCCACGACGGCTTCACCGTGAACCCCGCCGGCACGACCGGGGACGGGGGGCGCATCGCCGCGCTCGGAACCGGCGGCGGCGGCGCCAACGGGAACCAGGGCCAGGTGCGGCCCACGCGGCTGCTGCTGCTCCGCGGCGACCTGACGCACTACGTGGATGACTTCGCCGGCTCGCACGAGATCGGCGTCGGCGTCTATGCCGCCCCCTGGAACCTGTACGAGGAGACGCGGCTCTATTCGCCGGCGGGCGCCTGGCGGCAGGAGTGGCACGCACCGGTGGACGCGAACGGCAACCAGGTGTCGGACCTCTCCCAGGCGGTGCGCACCGTCTGGTACCGGCGCCGCTGGAACGGCACCGAGACGGCGCCCGCGAGCGAGCTGCTGGTCCGCGATGCCCGGGACAGCGATATTGCGGTCTATCTTCAGGACGGCTGGCGGCCCACCGACCGCCTCACCCTGAACCTCGGCCTGCGCGCCGACTGGGTGAGGCGCCACGACGGCATCCTCGACATTGACCGGATGGACACCATCGCGCTCGGCCCGCGCGCCGGGTTCTCCTACCAGGTCACCGGCGACGGACGCACGGTGCTGCGCGGCAACTACGGCCGGGTCCACGAGCAGGTGAACGGACGCGACCAGGTCACGTTCAGTCATTCGGGCTCGACGATCGGCGAATACAACGAGTACGACCACGACGGGGACGGGATCCCCGACCACAGCGTCTTCGCCCCGCCGGTCGCCGGACTGCCCCCGACCGTCCTCTTCGACCCCGACATCGGGCAGCCGTTCGTGGACGAGTTCATCGGCGGCGTCCGCCGTCAGTTCCCGGGGCAGCTCGCGATGGACGTGGCGGTGGTCCACCGGCGCTACACCGACAACTACGCCTTCCTCGAGCAGAACGGCTTCTGGCCCGCCGCGTCGCCCGCCACGGTCCCCCGCGGCGAGTTCCAGTACGGACGCGTGGACCCCGACGCCGGCAACGTGTACCAGCAGACGAACAACTCGTGGAGCAAGCTCGTCTACACCGCGCTCGAGATCACGACCACCAAGCGCACCGAACGGATGTCCGCGACCCTGAACATCAACCGGCAGTGGCAGCGCTTCGGCGGCGACTGGAACCCGAACGACCCGGCGCGCTACATCCAGCCCGACAGGTTCGACTCCAACAAGGCGCTCTACATGCCGCGGGGCAACAACGAGCACAACTCGCTCCGCAGCAACAACGCGCTGTCCTACGCTCCGACCTGGCGGCAGTTCTCGGTCCGGGGCGGGCTGACCTACCTGCTGCCCTTCGACGTCACGGGCGGCGTCAGCTACACGGCGAACGCCGGCCCCTGGTCCGGGCCGCCGCTCGCGCGGCTCGCCGCCGACGACCCCCAGGTCACCCAGTACGGTCCGGGCCAGGCGAACAACGGCCAGACGAACCCGCTCTCCACGCGCTACCGCATCGTCGGCGCGGACCGGGGCGAACTCCAGCCGCAGGCGCCCACCGTGCACACGGTCGGGCTCTCGCTCGGCAAGATCGTGGACCTCGGGCCAGCGCAGCTCGAGGTCACGGCGCAGATGTTCAACCTGCTCGACGCCCACAACCACAACCAGTTCACCTACAGCTCCGCGAACCGCGCGTTCAGCTCGAACTTCCTCCAGCTCAGAAGCCGGCAGAACGCCCGGACGATGCTGCTCCGGGGAACGCTCCGCTTCTAGGAGTCGAGCGCTTCGAGGGCGCCTTCCCCCACGGGAGGGCGCCCTTCCGGGAGGATGCGGGCCGGGTCGGCGAGGGCCTGACCGATCGGGAGCAATTCGATCCCGTTCCGGTTCTCGCGACGGTCCCCGCCGTAGAGCAGGACCGCGCGGGCCATCGGGTAGTCGTCGAGAAACGCCCGCAAGCCCCTGAGGTCGGCGGGACGGATCGTGCGGCTTCGCTTCACCTCGATCGCGTGGAATCCGTCTCCTCCGTACGCGACAAAGTCCACTTCCCGCCCGGACGATGTCCGCCAGGTGTACAGATCGAGGTCGAGACCCCGATAGGCGACGTGCGCGCGCAGTTCCTGGAACACCAGCGTCTCGAGGGCCGCCCCCTCAATCTCTTCCGGCCGGTCGAGAGGGCCACCTGGCCGGAGCGCCCGGTAGACCCCCACGTCGAAGAAGAAGAACCGGGAATGGGTCGTCATCCGGCGACGCGCCCTGCGGGCGAAGATCGGAACCCGGACCGCGACCAGCAGGTCTTCGAGCAACTCGAAATAACCGGCCGTCGTCTTGCGATCGAGTCCAGCATCCCGGGCCACCGAAGCCACATTCAGCAGACCGGCCTGGGAAAAGGTCGCCGCCTCCAGGAAGCGCGCGAAGGCGGCGAGGTTGCGGACCCGGGCTTCCTCGATGACCTCCTGCCGCAGATGCGTCTCGACCCAGGATGCGAGATAGGCCTTCGGGTCCCCGTGGCCATAGATCGACGGCAAACCTCCGTAGCGCAACGCGCGTTCGAGTGAGAAATCGGAACCGGCCTCGACGGCCGTCAGCGGGTGGAGCCTGCGCATGAGCGCGCGTCCTCCCAGGAGATTGACGCCGCGGCGGCGCAGGCTGCGGGCGCTCGACCCGGTGAGCACGAACCGGAGTCCACGCGTTTCGATGAGCCGGTGGACCTCGTGCAACACCAAGGGCGCACGCTGCACCTCGTCGAGCACAACCCAGCCGTCGTAGCCAGCGGGAATCAGATCCCGCAACTGGTGGGGACCGGCCAGGAGCTTCAGATGGAGCTGATGGTCGAGCAGATCCAGGTAGAGCGCACGGGGCAACTGCTGCCGAATCCACGTCGTCTTGCCGACTCCACGCGGACCGAACAGGAAGAAGCTCCGGTCATCTTGCAGCGGCGCACCGAGCAGTCTGGGGTACATATACCCATTTTACTTAGCAAAATGGGTATGTCTATCCCGTTTTAGGCCGAGTCTTGGCCTGCTACCGCGCGCAGGTGAGGTGTCGGCCGCCGTCCACCGGGATCGTGACCCCGGTGCAGAAGCCCGCGTCGTCCGACAGCAGGAACAGCGCGAGGTCGGCCACCTCCTCCGGCTTGCCGATGCGGCCGATGGGGTGCGTGGTCTTGCTGTGCTCCACGAAGGCCGCGTAGCGGTCGTCGTCGAGCCCGCCGGCGAGGTGAAGTTCGGTCCGCGTGACTCCGGGGTTCACGGAGTTGACGCGCACCCCCTTGGCGGCGAGCTCGAGGGCCGAGCAGCGCGTCAACTGGTCGAGCGCGGACTTGCTCGAGTTGTAGGCCAGCACTCCCGGGAACGAGCGGATGCCGTTGACGCTGGAGACATTGACGATGCTGCCCTTCCGCTCGAGCAGATGCGGCACCGAGAGCCGCATCAGGTCGAAGACGGCCTCCACGTTCAGGGCGAACATGCGCTGCCAGGCGTCGAGGCCGGTGTTCTCGATGGTGCCGAAGGCGATCACCCCCGCGGAGTTCACGAGGTGGTCCAGCCCGCCGAAGCGCCCGACGGTCTCCTCCACCACCCGTGACCGGAAGTCCGCTTCGGTCACGTCGCCCGCCAGGGGCAGCGCCGCCCCGCCCGCCATCTCGATCTCGCGGGCCAATGCCCCGAGGCGCTCGGGGCGGCGGGCGGTGACGGTGACCCTCGCGCCCTCCCCGCCGAGGGCCAGGGCGGTGGCCCGCCCGATCCCGCTGGAGGCGCCGGTCACGATGGCGACCCGGTTCTGAAAGCGTTGCTGCGCGCGATTCGGCACGTTGATCTCCTCTACCTGGCAGCGGCGGCGGCGCGCCGGCCGCTGGACAACCCCAAACCCCGGGCGGGAGACTATCGCCCGTGCCCGAATTCCCCGACGTCGAGCTGTACCGCGCCGCGATCAGGGGCCGGATCGTGGGCGCGCGCCTCGCGGCGTTCCGGATCGCCTCCCCGCACCTCCTCGCCTCGGTCGAGACGCCTCCCGAGGCGCTGATCGGACGGGTCGCGACCGGCGTCCGCCGGATCGGCAAACAGCTCGTCATGGAGTTCGAGGGGGAGCTGTTCTGCGCCGTCCACCTCGCGGTCGCGGGACGGTTCCACTGGACCGCGAGTTCCGGTTCGACAAAGCCGGTGCGGCTGTCCCCGCGCGGCAATCTGGCCGTCTGGAGTTTCGAGTCGGAAGCCGGAGGCGGCGGAAAACTGCGGCTCGTCGAGCGAAGCCCGAAGAAGCGGGCTTCCATCCGGGTCGGTCAGGGTCCGGAGGCCCTGCGGGCGCTCGACCGCGGCGGGCTGGAGGTCCCCGGGTCCACCCGTGAGGAGTTCGCAGCCCGGCTCGCGGGCCTGAAGAACACCGTCAAACGGGCGCTCACCGAGCCGGCCCGCTTCGCCGGAATCGGCAACGCCTACTCGGACGAGATCCTCCACCGGGCCCGGCTCGCACCGTCGAAACGCGCCGGAAGCCTCACGACCGAGGAAACCGGCCGTCTGCACGCCGCCGCGGAGTCCGTCCTGACCGAGTGGGCGGCGCGACTCCAGGAGGAGTGCGGCAGCGCCTTTCCCACCGGCGTCACCGCCTTCCGCGAGGGCATGGCGGTGCACGGACGCTTCGGCCAGCCGTGTCCGGACTGCGGGTCCCCGGTGCAGCGGGTGCGCCGCGCCGAGAACGAGTTCAACTACTGCGCGGCCTGCCAGACCGGCGGCCGGCTGCTGGCGGATCGGGCAATGTCCCGGCTGCTCCGGAAGAAGTGGCCGCGGACGCTCAAGGCGGCCGAGGAGCGGCGACGGCGACTCGGGACTCCGGAGTCCCGTTCCCCATCCCCGGACGATCGCGGCCGTTCCTGAGTCCGGCCGCTACCAGGGCAAATCCACCGTGAAGATGCTGAGGATCCCGGCCCCGAACACCGCGACGACGAGTCCGAAGACAACGGCGCGAACGACGCCGGTCACGAGGTAGATCACGATGCCCCGGCCGGCCGGGCAGCCTCCCATGTCCATGATGGATCGGACCTCCAGGACGATGGAGTAGATCCCGGCGAACGCGCCTACGAGCGGCACGACCCCGAAGATCCACGGGCTCACGGTGAAGTACTGCGACCGGATCCAGTCAGCGTAGGACGGCAGGCCTCCCGCGGGAGGTTCCTTTACGAACAGTTGGGTAAAGAACCGCGACAGGACGCAGTGGAAGGTCAGCCAGGCGAGAACCGCCAGGGGGTAGAGGAGTGTCAGGGACACGCCCAGCGTCACGATGCTCCCCACGAGCGCGATCCCGAGCAGAGCAATCAGAAGGCTCTGGAAGGTGCGGGGCGCCTTTGCGATCTCCCGGAAAGCCCCGGGAGTGAGGCTGAGGACAGCCACCAGGCGTTCCCCGAGGCCGGGCCCGAGGGCCGGGCCGGCGGGCGCGGGCGGCGCTCCGTCGGGCGTGCCGTGGCTGTCGGAAGAAGCGGATGACGAGTCCATAGCGCTCGAACCTACCACGAGTTAGGAGGAACCAACAGCCGTGATGGCGCCGCCGGCCGGCGCGCCGCTCAGGCCGGTTCCTCCCGGACGCCCATCAGGCGGCCGGTGCGGCCGATCGCGGCTCCCGCGACCGTCATGCCCCAGAAGTATCCGGGGATGGCGCCGACCAGGCAGAGGAGGACCGTGAGATCGGCAA
>CAYUVU010000084.1:0-13575 GCA_964448205.1 uncultured Acidobacteriota bacterium | reverse complement strand
ACCCCAGCGTCTCCTCCGCGTCCCAGCGCGACGGGCCGCGGGCGATCTGCTGCGCGACCATCGGGCCGTGGAAGGAACCGACCCCCGCCCCCGACGCGAGCGACAGCAGCGCGGTCAGGTCGCTTCCTCCGAGGATGACCTTGGGTCTGTCGCGGATCCGATCCGGCGGGACGCGGGGCAGGAGGTCGAGGCAGCCGTAGCCTCCCCGGGCGCCGAAGAGCGCGTCCACCTCCTCATCCTCGAGCAGCGCGAGGAAGTCCTCCGTCCGCTCCGCGGCGGACCCGGCGGTGTACTCGCTTCGCTTCAGCAGGTTCCGGGACCGGCGCGGCACGAGTCCGACGCGGCGGAGTTCCGCTTCCCCGGCTTCCAGCCAGGGGAGCTGCACCGGGCTTGCCGGCGCCAGGATCCCCACGGTGGCGCCGGGGAGGACCGCGTGAGGCCGCACGGTCAGCGGAGGAACCACGTCGCGGCCGCGATGGCCAGCGCGATCACCACCACGGCCAGCAGTCGTAGCCGCGTCCGCCCGGGTTCCCCCGGGAGCGGCCCGGCGACATGGAGCCGCGGCGGGGCGGCCGGGGGCCAGGGCATCGATTCCTCGCCGGCCGGCTCGCCCGATCCGCCGGCGGCGGCCGGCGCGTCCCCGGCCTCGCCGGCGCCGGGCCCGTCGGATCGCGTGGCCTCCTCCCCGGCGGAGGCCGCCGCACCCGCTCCGGCGGTGGATTCGATGCGGCAGCGGGCCCCGCCGAAGAGCAGCACGTCACCCGGGTGGATCCGTACGCGCGTCGGTACCGGCGCTCCGTTGACCCGGGTCTGGTTGGTGCTCTGCAGGTCCTCCAGGTGCAGCTCGAAGTCGCGAAGGACCAGCCGCGCGTGCTTGCGGCTCACGAAGATGTCGTCGATGCGGATGGCGCACTCCGGAGAGCGGCCGACGCTCGTTTCGCGGTTCCGGATCTCGTAGCGCATCGGGGGCTCGAGGCGTTCTCCGGGGGTCGTGCCCGACCGGACGTTCTCCACGACGAGCGCGTAGCGCCCGGGCGTCGGGCCGGAGTTCACTGTGCCGGCCCGAGCCGCCGGGAGGCGAGGGGGGCGAGCAGCGGCCCGTCGTGGGTTACGAGGGTGGCGCCGGGCACGGCCGCCGCGGCCTCGAACGCCTGCGCGGCGCGCGCCCGCTCCCCGAGCGCGTCCAGGGCGAGCGCCCGGTAGTAGAGGACGGTTCCCTCACCGACACCGGCGCCCCCGCCGGCACGCACCTCGGCCAGATATCGCACCAGGGCGCGCTCCGGATCTCCCAGGAGGATCCAGCAGATCCCCGCCTCGAGCTGCCGGGTGGCGTCACTCCGCCCTCTCGCGAAGTCCGCCTCCAGCTCGACCAGCCGGCGGTTGCACTTTTGGGCCGACAGGGAAGGAAGCACCGGAGTCTCGGAGAGCACGAGACGCAGTTGCCGCTCGTTGCCCTCGCGCCGGACGACGAGATCGATCGTCGTGTCCGGCGATTCGCCGGCGACCAGCTCGGCGAGCCCGAGTTCGTCGGACAAGTGGCGGCCCTCCACCTCGTGAAGCTCGTCTCCCGGTTCCACCCCGGCCAGCACCGCCGGACCCGCCGGGTGGACGCCGGTGACCCGGAGACCTCCGGCCCCGTCCTCCGCGCCCGAATTCGTGAGCGCCACCGCCGTCATGCCCGTCCACGAACGGCGCCGCGTCGGCGGAGTGAGGAGCCGCTCGGCCGCGGCGCCCGCACTGGCCGGGGCGAAGCGGTCGAAGGGGGCGACGTCCGGCGTCCGGGATCCCGCGGCAAGGAACTCGACCTGCGCCGGCCCCGCGCCCGGTTCCGGCAACCGCACCCGCACCCGCGCCTGCACGTCGGGTTCGTCCCCGCCGTCCACCACGAAGTAGTCGTCCCGCGCCTCCAGCACCCGGCGGACCGCGCGATCCGCATCGGACGTTCCCTCCGGGTCGCCCGGGGCCATGGCGAGCACCGGCAGGACCTCGCACGAAACGGCGGTTCGCGAGCCTCGCGAGACCGTGACGGAACGGGCGCAGCGACCGGCGGGGTGCCGGATCTCGACCTCGTGTTCGCCCGAACACATCGCCGAGAACGAGAGCGGCGTCACCCCGCGCTCCTCGCCGTCGAGCACCACCGTGGCGCCGCTCGGCTCGCTCTCGATCCGCAGTCCTCCGGTGGAAGGCCGGAGCCGCACGAACCGCGGCAGGTAGTCGCGGGCCTCGTCGGCGTGAAAGGTGAACCGGGAGGGGGTCCGGCAGGGCGCCTCGAGCGTGATCTCGTTCGCCCCCGTCTCCAGATTGCCGAGCTGCAGGGGCGCCGAGAATTCGTCGCGCGCGAAGCGCGGCGGAACCAGCGGACGGAGATCCTCCGGCAGACTGCCACCGGTGACGCCCGCGACGCGGCCACCGACCCGCACCGTGACCCCGGCGGGAGACGTGATCACGGAAAGGACCGGACGGCTGCGCACCATCTCGTGCTCGATGGTGATCATCTCGCCCGCCAGCACTTCGCGGCGCGGTTCCGTGTAGATCGAGAACCCGGGGCGCTCCAGCCGAATCGTCACGAGCCCGGCGAACACCGGCCGCCCGGTCAGCGGCGTGGCGCCGACCGGCTCGTCCTCGACGAACACGGTGACTCCGGCCGGCTCGGTGAGGACGGTGAGGTAGGCGAGCAGCTCGCCCCGCTGCTCCTCGAAAAGATCCAGCACTGCCGGAGAGAGACCCGCGACGTCGAGCCGCCACGTCGGATCCGCCAGAATCAGCAGGCGCAGGTCGTCGGAGGCCTGCTCGCGAGACTCGCGGGTCACGTGGGCTCGCGCGCGGTACTCGAGCGCCCGCAGGAAGAGTTCGTTCTCGACCTGCGGGAGACGGCCGTTCCGGTCGCGGGCCGCATCCAGCTGGTCGAGGATCGCGGTGAGGGCCAGCACCGCTTCCACCGCCAGATCGGGGTCTCCCGTCTGCGGGCGGAGGGTTCGCAGGTCGCCGGCGATGACGACCGGATCCGCGGAGGCCGTCTCCTGCGCCGCGACCGCGGCGGGGAGGAGCGCCATCAGCACGGAAGCCATCGCGAGGACGGCCCGGGTCGGCAAAGGTCTCACGCCGCGTTACCGGAGCACCGCCACGGCGCGCGTAGACTCGTCGAGCACATAGAGCACTCCGTCGGGACCCACGTCGAGCGACACCGGCCGGCGGACCGCTCCTCCCGACCACGCTTCTCCCGCAAGCCTGACCAGGGGAGTGAAATCCCGGTCGAAAACGCCGAGAGTGGGGCCGTCGCGGTCCAGCACGAAGAAGTTGCCCAGCGCATCGAAGGCCACGTCGACGGGTTCCGGGAAACCGGAGTCGCGCGTCAGGTGGAAGATCCGCCGGCCCTCCGCATCGAAAGCGAGGACTCCCTGCCGATCCTCGATCACGATCAGGTGTCCCGCCGGATGCCGCTCGATCCGGTGCACCTCGTTCAGCCGGGGATGGGGCACCCGCCCGAGGTAGAGGCCCGACCGCGCGAACCGGAACACCCCCTTTTCCCGGTCGTCCCACACCCAGTAGCCCTCGGGGGTGACGGTGAGGGCGCGAATCCGGCGGAGGCGTTCCGGGCCGTTCTCGAGGCGTAGCGTCACGAGGTTCCCGCCGACGATCAGCGCCTCCTCCGCCGCCACCACCGGGACTGCCGCGCCGCCGCCCGCCGCACCGTCGTCGGGGTAGGCGAAATCCCAGGGGTCTTCGACCCCGACCGCTTCTTCGAACTCGCCTTCCGGCGTGAACGTCTGCAACTCGTCGGTGTCCCGGTCAAGCACATGGAGGCTGCCTCCCGCGACGCGCACCCGGAGCGGCCGGTCGAGGCGCTGCGGCGGCTGGATCGCTCCCGCGAAACGCCAGTCGGGACCCCCGGGCGACTGGTAGCGGGAGACCAGGGTGGCGAATTGGCGGGCTTCTTCCGCGAGCCCCGCCGCCGAATAGGCCTCACCCGCCGCCTCGGCGCCGTCCGCGGCCTCGTCCCGGATCACCCGCAGCAGGTCGGCGCGGAGTCCGGCGACCTCGCCGAAAGCCGCGTTCGACTCGCCCAGCCGCGCCAGGGTGCGCGCGAGCAGCAGCCGGGCGCGGAACCGCTCCGCCGAAGACGCCGGGCCGGAACGCGTCTCGTGGAGCGCCGAGAGCAGGGCCCCCGCGACCGTCCCGTCATCCATGAAGTCGGAGGCGATCGCCGCGATCCCGGTGAGCGCCGCGAACGACCAGCGCGAGCCCGCGGAGCCGCCCACGGTGAGGACCCGCTCGTACTCCGCCAGGGCGTCCTCGGGACGCGGCGGAAGGCTGCGGATGGCGATCTCGCCGAGCAGCAGGTGCGCCCCCGGAATCGAGTCACCAGCCGGATACGCGCGGAACAGCCGGTCCACCATCTCCTCGGCGGCGGCCGGGTTCCCCTCCACGTCGAAACGGTGCCGCGCGATGCGGAGCGCCGCGTCGTCGGCGAGCCGGCTCTCCGGCATGGTCTCCACGATGGCTTCGAAGTCGCGGAGAGCCTGTCCGTAGCGCCCGCCGGCGTAGAACTGCTCCGCGCTCCGGAAACGCCTTTCGGCGGCACGTTCGAGCTGGGCGTCGGCCCCTGGCTGGGCAAAGAGCGGCAGCGCAACCGCAAGCCCGATCAGAGCCGAGAGCCATGCCACACGAGTGGTCATGAAGGGGACCCCGTCAGTTTACTGAACCGGTTGCCGCACGGTTCGGAGGTCCGAGCTGCGGGCGACGAACGCGCTGGCGCGTTCCACATCGCGAAAGGACCGGATGGCCGCGCACCCGGAGACGCCGACGCCCCGGAGGCCTTCGAGGTTCTCCGGGGTCAGCCCCCCGACCGCCCAGACGGGAATCCGGAGCCGCCGGCAGGTCTCCCGGAAGACGTCCGGCGCCAGGGGACGCTTTCCTCCCGTGGGCGCGACCGGCCCCAGGATCACGTAGTCGGCTCCGTCCTTCTCCGCGGCGGCCGCCGCGTCCAGCCCGTGCACCGACCGGCCGATGAGCAGCCGTCCCCGGGGGAACCGGGAGCGGACGGCCGCGACCGGCAGACCGGCTTCCGGCAGGTGAACGCCGGCCACCGGGAACGCGGCGGCGAGCGCCAGCCGGTCGTTCACGATGACGCGCGACAGGACCTTCCGGGCCCGGGAGGCGAGCGCGTCGAGGAACCGCTCGAACTCACGGTCCGACGCCTCCCGGTCGCGCAACTGGAGGAAGTCCACCCCGAGGGCGCGCAGTTCGAGGAGATGGTCGGCCGAGAGGCCGCGGACGGCGCTGATCGCGCAGGCGACGGGGCGCCCCGGCGATCCCAGGTCGTGGACGATGGAGCGCCCCGTCCCCGGAGAGTCGTCGATCAGCGCCTCTTCTCGCGGAGCCGGGCCGCCTTCCCCTTGCGCTTGCGGAGGAAATAGAGCTTGGCGCGCCGGACGTGGTGCGAACGGACGACCTCCACCTTGGCCACCAGGGGCGAATGCAGCGGGAAGATCCGCTCGACGGCGACGCCGAACGAGGTCTTGCGGACCGTGATCGTGCGGCGGTTTCCGCCGTGCTTCATCGCGATCAGGATCCCCTCGAAGATCTGGATGCGTTCCCGGTCTCCTTCGCGGATGGTCGCGTGGACCCGGACCGCGTCGCCGGGATGGAGATCCGGGCGGTCCGCCTTCAGGTCGGCGGCCTCGAGTTCCCGAATGACCTCGGCCCCCGACTTGACCCGCGTCGGCTCCGGCTCCACGTCCGCGTCCACCGACACCGCCAGGGCGGTCTCTTCGGGGGCCTCCACGGCCTCTTGCTCACTCACAGTCATGACGGTTTCTCCTTCGTACCTGAATTCGGTTTCGACGCGGCCCGCCCCCGTCCGGCAAACGCCGCGAAGAGGTCGGGCCGGCGGTCTCTCGTCACCGCGACCGACTCCTCGAGCCGGAACCGGTGAACCGCCTCGTGGTTCCCCGACAGGAGAACCGGCGGCACTTCCCTGCCCCGGAAAACCGGGGGACGGGTGTACTGGGCGTGCTCCAGGAGCCCGGTGGCGAACGACTCCCGGACAACGGATTCGGAATCGCCGACGGCGCCGGGGATCAGCCGGGTCACGGCGTCCACCACGACCATGGCCGGAATCTCTCCTCCGGAAAGGACGTAGTCGCCAACCGACAGTTCCTCGGCGCCGCTGACCGCGGCGAAGCGCTCGTCCACGCCCTCGTAGCGCCCGGCGACCAGCAGCAGCCGCGATTCGCGGGCGAGCTCGGCAACCACCGTCTGGTCGAGCTGCCGGCCACGCGGCGACAGCAGGACGACCCGGGGCCGCCCCGCGTCGAGGCCGCTGATCGCTTCCACGGCCTCGACGAGCGGTTCGACGCGCATGACCATCCCCGGCCCGCCGCCGTAGGGAGCGTCGTCGGCCCGCTGGAACCGGCCCTCGGTCCAGTCCGTGAGCGCGTGCGTCTCGACCTGCAGGAGGCCGGCCTGCCGCGCCCGCCGCACGATGCCGTGGTCGAAGACCTCCCGGAACATGCCGGGGAGGAGGCTCAGGATGTCAACGCGCACGCCGGCTCACCCTTCCCCGCGGGCGTTCAGTCCCAGAAGTCCGTCCGGGACGTTGAGAACGACCCGCCCCGCGGTCTCCCCGGTGGGCGGATCGACAAGGACGCAGAGGGCCTCGACGAAGGGGATGAGGTCCTCGGACCCGTCCGGGCCGCGGAGGACGAGGAGGCTGGGTCCGGCGGTATCGAGGGTGTCCACGATCTCGCCGAGCGGAGCCCCCTCGTCGGTCTCGGCCCGGCAGCCGACGAGCTGGTCGGAGTAGTAGCGGCCCTCCGGCAATGGCGCGCGTTCCGCCTCACCGATGCGGACTTCCATCCCCCGGAGCGACTCGGCGGACCCGATGTCGGTGATGCCGTCGAACCGGATCACCGGGCGCCCCTTGTGGATGCGCACCGACTCGAGGCCTCGCCGGGTTCCCGGCTGGTCCGCAAGGCCGACCTCGGCGCTCCCGATCTCGAAGAAACGGCCGGGATCGTCGGTCAGCGGTTCGACGAAGACCTCGCCCCGGCGGCCGAACGGCCGGACCACCTGCCCGATGACGATGTCGGCGGCAGCCTCCGCGGGAGCGCCCCCGGAGAGGTCCGCCGGCGGGTCGCCGCGGCGGCCGGTCCGGTCTACCGGATTGTCCTGCCCGGACCGGGATGCCGTTGCGCCAGAAGCCATTGTTCTCTCTGTCTCCTGGTCACGTCTGCCTGGTGGCGGAAGTTGATCGCGCGGGCTGTCTCTGGGTCCGGGGTGCTGGTGAGGTGCGGGCGGCGGGCCGCCCGGTTCAGGGGCGCGGTCCGGAGGCCGTCAGCCGGATCCCGGAAGGCCCGGCGGCCACGCCCGGTGGCCGGCCCGCACCTAGGATTCGGCGGAGGCTCCGTCTTCCCCTGATCCGTTCTCTTCGGATGGGGCCGGTTCGGCGAGCACGTCCTTCAGGAAGCTCTTGACCGTGAGACTCGGCTTCGCACCGTTCCCGAGCCAGTAACGCGCGCGGTCGGCCTTGATGTGCAGCCGACCTTCCGCGTCGTTGGGCATGCGGGGGTGGTAGTAGCCGAGCGTCTCCACGATCCGGCCGACCCGTCCGTGCACCGAATCGGACACGACCACCCGGAAATGGGCGTCGCGCTTCCGCCCGGTGCGGGCAAGCCTGATGTTCAACACGGAGAGGAGCCTCGATTCTGAAAGAAACCGCCGCCAAACGGCTGGTCCGAAGGCCGGAAGGGTAGGCCGAACCCCCCTTCCAGTCAAGGTCGAACGGACCCCGGGGGACAGTCTCCTCAAAGACCCAGGTCGCGCAGAATGCCCGCATTGTCCCGCCATTTCTGGCGCACCTTGACCTGCAGGTCCAGGAAGACCCGGCGTCCGAGCCGCTTTTCGATGCGGCCGCGGGCTTCGCTGCCGATGCGCTTCAGCATCCGGCCGCCGCGGCCGATCACGATCCCCTTCTGGGAGTCCCGATCGAGCAGCAGCGAGGCCGCGATGCGGACCAGGGGCTCGGAGTCGTCGTACGCCTCGATCCGCACGGCGGCAGCGTGGGGCACCTCCTGGTGGAGGTGTTCGAGCAGCCGTTCCCGGACGATCTCCGAGGCGAAGAATGCCTCCGGGAGATCGGTGATCTGGCCGTCGGGATAGAGCGGCGGACTGAAGGGGAGACGCTCGGCCAGCATCCCGACCAGCGAACCGGGCGGCCGCTCCCCCTGCCCCGGGTCCCGCGGTCCGCCCGGCGCGTTCACGTTCGCGCCGGTGCGGGCCGAGAAAAGCACCACCGGCCCGAGGTCCCGCTCGCGGTAGAACCCCTGGAGTTCCTCGATCCGTGCAGGCGGCGCGGCATCCGTCTTGTTGATCCCGATCACCCGGGGGCCGGAAAACCTCTCCAGCCGGTGCAGCAGGTCCTGGTCGCGCCCGGTGGGGGCCCGCGTTCCGTCCACGACGGCGAGCGCCGCGTCCGCGCCCCCGAGGCTCTCGGCCACGGCCCGCATCATCGCGCGGCCGAGGCCGGAGCGCGGGCGATGGATCCCGGGGGTGTCGAGCAGGATCAGTTCGAGCCCCGGGCGGCGCGCCACCCCCAGGATGCGCCGCCGGGTGGTCTGGGGTTTCCGGTGAACGGCGGCGAGCCGCTCGCCGACCAGGCGGTTCAGCAGCGTGGACTTGCCCGCGCCGGGAAGCCCCACCAGCGCCACGAAGCCGGCGCGATGTTGCGTGGTGTCGGCCGGCTCCGGCGGCGGGGCGGTCAATCAGTCTCCCGCGACCCGCGCGAGGCGGACCCGGTGGATCCGCCGTTCGTCGGCCTCGAGGATCTCGATGCGGAGGCCGTCCTGTTCCATCGTGTCGCCGGGCGCCGGGATCTTCCGGAAGGCCGCGAGCGCGAAGCCGGAAATCGTGTCGAAGGCGGCGCCGTTCAGCGAATCGGGAAGCGTCAGCCCGGTCAGCCGCGCCACCTCGTCGAGTTCCGCCCCGCCGCGCACCCGGTAGACGCCGTCCGCCTCCCGCACCAGGTCCTCCTCGAACGGCTCGTGGTCCTCGTGGACCTCGCCCACGATCTCTTCCGAGATATCCCGGAGCGTGACGATTCCGGAGACGCTCGCGTGTTCATCCACCACCACCGCGAACGTCTGCTTGGAGAGCTTGAACTCCCTGAGCAGGTCGTCCACCCGTTTCGTCTCCGGCACCACCGGGACCTCCCGGAGCAGCGGGGCGACCCCTTCCCCGTCGCCGGGCACGGCGACGAGGTCCACCACGTCCACGACCCCGATCACCTGATCGGCGGCGCCGAACACCGGTATCCGGTGGTGCCGGCTCTCGGCGACGAGCCGCTCGACTTCCTGCCGGGACGCCTCGTCCGAGACCGACACGACGCTCGGCCGCGGCGTCATCACCTCGCGCACCAGCATTTCGTCGAGTTCGAGCACTCCGCGCACCATCGCGGCCTCCTCCTCCTCGAGGATTCCCTCTTCCTCGCCCGTCTCGAGGAACGCCTCGACCTCCTCGTCGGAGGCTTCGTCGTCCGGCTCCGAAGGGAGCGGGAATCCGCGCCGGAGCAGGTTGCGCAGCGGTTCGCCGAACGGCCGCACGAGCCGTTCCCAGCGGCCGAACCAGGGAAGGAGCGGCCGCAGCACCTCCTCGGGGTCGCGCAGGAGGACGGCGGCCGGGACCAGTTCCCGGAGGACGAACCAGATGGGGACGAAGACCCCGAAGGCCCACAGGAGGCCGGTCGCTCCGAATCCCAGCCGGTCGAGCGCGAAACCGAAGAGCGCACCCGCGGCCAGGAGCCCGGAGCGGGCCGGGATGAGGACCACCAGCGGGTCCGCCAGGCGCTCCCGCAGGGTGCGCGCCTCCTCGACGCTCTCGCCGAGGGCGCGCACCGCGATCGGGCTCGAGGCGAAGAAGGCGATCTCGAAGAGCGCGAACAGGACGACGAGAAGCCCGGCGACCAGGAGGAGGAGGGCCCAGAGCATTCAGTTTCTCGCGAGGCCGTGCCGCAGCCTCAGGACGCGCTCGAGCCTCACCATCTCTCCCCGGTCCCGTTCGTGGTCGTAACCGAGGAGATGCAGGTAGCCGTGCACCGCGAGCACGCGAATCTCGTCGCCGAGTTCGACGCCCGCCTCGCGCGCCTGGCGCGCGGCGGTCTCGGCGGAGACCACGAGGTCCCCGAGATAGGCGGCCTCTTCCTCGGACAGCAACTCCGCCGGAATGGGATCCGCGGGAAAGGCGAGCACGTCCGTCGCGCGGTCCTTGTCGCGGTAGCGCCGATTCAGCGCCCGGATGTTCCGGTCCGAGACGATCCGGAGGGTGGCCCCGCGGCGATCGCCCGGCGCCACGTCCGCCGCGATCCGTTCGAGGAAGGCGGCCAGCGCCGGAGAATCCACCGCGAAACGTCGCTGGCGGTTCTGGACGGTGAATCGGGAGCCGGGCGGCTCCGGTTCTCGTGGAGGGTCTCCCGGTTCCGGACGCGGCATCACAACGATTCGCCCGACACGGGTCGCCCGCTCTCCGGTTCGGGTCTGGTGGGCCCGGCCGGCAGGACCGGCGGCGTGCTCCCCCGCGGCCGTCTGCCGAAGTCGAACCCCGGATAGGGCAGCCGCTCGTGGTGGATCCCCTGCAGGGTGGAGAGGAAACTCTCGCGGATCCGGGCCATGTCGCTGAGGGTCAGGTCGCATTCGGCCAGTTGGTCGTCGTCGACGATGGCGCCCATGATGCGGTCGATCACCTGCTCGAAGTCGGCGGGAGCCGGGTTCTTCAGGCTGCGGGCGGCGGCCTCGATGCTGTCGGCCATCATGATGATGCCGGCCTCGCGGGTTTGCGGGCGCGGTCCGGCATAGCGGAAGAGACTCTCGTCGGCTTCGGAACCGTTCCGGGCGGCAGCCGCCTTCGCCTTCTCGTAGAAGACCTTGATGAGGCGCGTCCCGTGGTGCTGCGGAATCACGTCCACGATGTCCCGGGGGAGGTTCATCCGCTCGGCGGCCTCGATCCCCTCCGTCACGTGCCGCCGGATGATGTCCGCGCTCTTTTCCGGGGGAAGCAGGTCGTGCGGCGTCTCGCCCCGCATGTTCTCGACGAAGTAGCCCGCGCGGTTCAGCTTGCCGATGTCGTGGTAGAGCGCGGCGGTGGCGCAGAAGGTGGAGTTCGCCCCGATGGCGTCGGCGGCGGACTCCGAGAGCATCCCCACGGTCACGCTGTGCTGGTAGGTGCCCGGCGCGGTGAGCGCCAACTGGCGCAGCACCGGGTTGTCGCGTTGCGAGAGCTCCATGAGCCGCATGTCGCTGGTGCGCTCGAAGACCCACTCCAGAACGGGAAGGAGCAGGATCACGAGCGGCCCGACGAGCAGACCGCCGGCGAAGGCGCTGACCGCCTCGAGGGCCAACCGGCTGAGGCCCCCGAAGTTCCCGGTCACGAGTTCCATCGCGACCACCAGGGCGGCGCCCAGCAGGCCGACGAAGGTCCCCACCCGCAGCAGTTGCGAGCGGCGCTCGGCGATCCGGTAGATGAAGATGACGCCGAACCCCGTCAACAGGGCGAAGAGCGCCAGCTTCAGGTTCCCGGTCATCAGGGCGAGCGTCGCGGCGAAGAGTCCCTGGGTGACCACCGCCGACTGCTGCGTCTCGAGCATCACGACCAGCAGGGCGAGCGCCGCGAAGGGAACCCCCCAGAGATAGACCGTGGGGTCGGAGAAGGGCTCGCTCACGAACTGGGCGGCGGCGCCGCGTCCCACGAATCCGAGGATGCGGGTCAGGGTCAGGCCGAGAACGATGAGGAAGCCGCACAGGGCGAAGGCCTGCCGCCCCCAGTTCTCGTCCCGGCGCGCCGGGACCAGCAGCACCCCGAGCAGCACCGCGATCGCGCCGGCGAAGCCGAGAGCGCCGAGCCCGGCCCAGCCCGAGGCTCCCACCCGCGGGGTCCGCATCCGCTCCATCTGGCGGCGGGCGAGTTCCGTCACCTCGTCGCCGGCGCGCAACAGGGTGCGGCCGCGCCGCACCTGGATGACGACCGGATCCACCGACAACTCCGCTTCGGTACGGAGGTGGGTGGTCTCCACCGTGTTGGCCTCCAGGGTGGGGCGCATGAACTGCGCCGCGAGTCCGGCGAGCGTCCGCCGGCGCGTCCGGTTCAGCTCCGAGAGCGCGAGGATCTGCTGCTCGGCCGCCCGCTCGGCCTCGCCCACCGACAACACGTTGGTGAAGTCCGCCAGCGGCACCGTTTCTCCGGTCCGCGGATCGCGGCGCAGGATGGAACGGCCGAGCGCGGCGACGGCGCCCTTCTCGGCGAGGATGTCGCGCGCCAGCACGCTGGCCACGGTGTCCGCGAGGTTCTGTTCGATCTCCTCGGCAAACTCCGATTCCACCAGCAGCCCGAGCTGCGCCGCGGTCACGCCGATGCCGAGCATGCCGGCGAAGGTCTCCGCGAAGTCGGGTTCTCCCACGATGTCGGACTCGACCGCCGCCCGCCCGAAATCGAAGCCGCGGGCGATCCGGGCGCGGACCTCGTCCCGCGCCTGGGAATCGAAGTCGTAAATCTCCGGCACCTGCTCGACCGCCTCGCGCCGTCGCGCTTCGGTGGTGGCGGCGTCCTCGTAGGTGAAGTCCTCGGTCGCGCGGACCGTCCGGGGGGCAATCTCGCCAACCTCGTAGAGCGGAGTTCGAAGCCCGAGCCCCGGCCAGATGAGCATCGCCAGGGCGACCGCGAGGAGGGCGGTCACGAGGTGGGTGCGGGCGAACAGGCGGTCGCGCTGCTGGAGCAGGAACGTGCGCAGCGAGAAATCCGCCAGGCGTCCCTTCATCTCCCGGTCCTCGTCACGGTCTAGCGCGGCTCCGCGAAGACCGCCGGCGCCTCGAACTCGCGGGCGCGGCGGGACCCCTTCCGGGCCTGCTCGCTCCTCGCATACGCGCGGACGATCGCCTGCACGAGCCGGTGGCGCACGACGTCGCTCTCCTCGAGCCGAACGAGACCGACTCCGTCGAGGTCTCCGATCACGCCGAGGGACTCGACGAGCCCGCTGACCCGGCCCGGCGGCAGGTCGTTCTGGGTGATGTCCCCGGTCACCACGGCGCGCGTCCCGTTGCCCATGCGGGTCAGAAACATCTTCATCTGTTCCGAGGTCGTGTTCTGCGCCTCGTCCAGGATGATGAAGGCGTCGTTGAGCGTCCGTCCCCGCATGAAGGCGATCGGCGCAATCTCGATCACCCCGCGTTCCCGGAGCCGCTGCGCCTTTTCGGCGTCCATCATGTCGTGAAGCGCGTCGTAGAGGGGACGCAGGTACGGATCCACCTTGTCGATCAGGTCCCCGGGAAGGAAGCCGAGCTTCTCGCCCGCCTCCACGGCGGGCCGGGTGAGCACGATGCGCCGGACCTGCTGGTTCCGGAGCGCCTCTACGGCCACTGCCATCGCGAGCCAGGTCTTGCCGGTCCCGGCCGGACCGACGCCGAGCACGAGTTCCTTGGCGCGGAGCGCCCGGAGGTACTCCAGTTGGCGGAGACTCCGCGGCCGCACCAGCTTCCCGGGCGAGGGGGTGACGACCGTCTCCACGAAGTACTCGCGGAGCGAGGCGCCCGG
>CAYUVU010000083.1:0-35686 GCA_964448205.1 uncultured Acidobacteriota bacterium | reverse complement strand
CCGGTGGTGAGCGGGGTGAGCGGCCGGGTGGCGGGGCCGGGAGAGCTGGAGGACGCGGGGTACTGGCGCCGCCAGGCGCGGGAGCCGGTGCGGTTCGGGACCGCGCTGGGGACGCTGGCGGAGCTCGGGGCGGGGGTTTTGGTGGAGGTGGGCCCGCGGGCGGTGCTGGGTCCGCTGGCGTCGCTGTCCTGGCCGGAGGGGGAGGTTCCGGCGGTGGTGTCGAGCCTTTCGGGCGCGGACGGCTTCGCGCGTGCGGCGGGGGCGGCGTACGAGGCGGGGCTGGACATCGCGTTCGAGGGGCTGTTCCGCGGGGAGCGCCGGCGGCGGGTGTCGCTGCCGACGTATCCCTTCCAGCGGGAGCGGCACTGGGTGCGGAAGCCGGAGCAGGGCCGTGCCCGGGAACGCGGCCATCCCTTGTTGGGATGGCGGCGGGAATTGCCCGCGGGGGACGTCTCCTTCGAGGTCTCGACGTCCTCGTTGGAGTGGCTGCCCGAACACCGGGTGCACGACTGCATCGTCGCGCCCATGTCGCTTTTCGTCGCCCAGGCGCTCGCCGCGATCCGTCCCCCGGAGGGGCCGGCGCGCGCCACGGCGCTTCAGGATTTCCGCGTCGTCCGGCCGTTGGTCCTGCCTCCCCGATCACCCGCGGAGCCGGATGCGGCGGACCGGGTGCTGCAGTTGCTGCTGCAGGAATCCGGGACCCCGGAGTCTCGGTCGTTCAAGGCGTACAGCCGGCGCGCGTCCGAGCCATCCTGGGTCCTCCACGCCGAGAGCCGCGTCGTCGGCGATGGCGGAGGAGTCCTCGCGGGAAAGCTCTCGGGTTCGACCCTTCGTCGCCTTGAGTCGCGACTGACACCCGTATCCCTGCCCGCCCTCCGCCGCCGGCGGGAACGGGCCGGACTCCGCGGCGGGTCGTTCTTCAACGGACTGGTGGCGCTCTGGTCCGGGAGCCGGGAGGCGCTTGGCGAAATCGAACTTCCCGAGGGGTTGTCGGCCGCCGGCGACAGCATTCATCCGGCCCTGTTGGAGGCCTGCTTCCTGGTGTCAGCCGGCGTCGGCGACTGGGAAGAGGAGCCGGATAGCGGCTGGGTCCGGATCGATGCCGGCTTTGAGCGGTTCCGGGCGCAAGACGGGCTTACCGATCGCCTGCTTTGCCACCTGCGGGCGCGCGATGGATCGCACGGCGGACCCTCCGGGTCCGCGGGGCCCGTGGAAGCAGACCTCGTGTTCTACGGAGAAGACGGCTCGCCCGTGGGCGAAGTGAAAGGTCTCCGTCTTCGGCGCGTGCGGCGTTCGGAAGTGGAGTCGCTGACTGACGGGACGGACGGACTCCGGTATGAGATCGAGTGGCGGCCGTCCCCGGAAATTCGGTCCGCGGGCTTCCTCGAGGGGCCGGCAGTCGTGGCGTCGAAGGCGACGGACCTGACGGATCTCCTGGCCGGCGAGGGCGGCGATCCGCCGCGCCTGGTGGCGCTGACGACGGGACTCGAGTCCGTGGCTCGCTCCTACGCCCTGCGGACGCTCGAAGAGCTGGGTTGGCAGGGCCGGGCGGGGAGCGTGGTCGAGCCGGAGGCGCTCTGCCGTCAACTGAGGATCGTCGAAAACCAGCAGCGCCTGTTCGGACGGCTCCTGTCCATGCTTGCGGGGGCGGATGTGCTCGCGCCGGAGGAGGGAAACGGCGGCTGGCGGGTGCTCGCCGAACCGGACGATCCGCGGCGCGCATCACTGGGCGAACCGGAGCGGGAAGCCGAACGGTTGGTCGCTGCACATCCCGAAAACGCCGTGGAGGTCGCGTTGCTGCGCCGGGCGGGAGCGGCGCTGGCCGATGTGCTGCGGGGGCGGAAGGACGGCGTGGAAGTGCTGTTTTCCGCCGACCCGCCGCTGACCGCAATCTACTTCGACACCCCTTTCTATCGGGCGACCAACCGGTGGCTCGCCGGCGTCGTGGCCGCCGCTGCGGCGAGCCTGCCGGGCGAGTGCACGTTACGCGTGCTCGAGGTCGGCGCCGGAAGCGGCGCGACGACGGAAGCGGTGCTCGCCGCCCTGCCGAAGGGGCGCGTCCACTGGACGTTCACCGACATCTCGGCGGCCTTCTTCCGGGACGCGGAAACGCGCTTCGGAGAGGTGCATCCCGCGATGGAATTCCGCCTGCTCGACATCGAGCGGGACCCCGGCGAGCAGGGTTTCGCCCGGCATCGGTATGACCTGGTGCTCGCAGCGAACGTCCTGCACGCGACGCGGGATATCGGAGTCTCGCTCGCCAATTGCCGCCGCCTGCTGGCCCCCGCGGGGATCCTGACGGCGCTCGAAACGGTCGGACGTCTGTGCTGGTGGGACGTGACGTTCGGGTTGCTGGACGGGTGGTGGCGTTTCGACGACGCCTACCGCACGGATCACGCGTTGGCGGCGCCTTCCGTCTGGAAGCGCGCGTCCATGGAAGCCGGGTACCGGGAGACCGCGATCGCCGGGGGTAACGAGTCCCGGTGGAAGGTTCCCGGTTCGGCGGACGCAGTGGCATCCCGGGAACTCCCCGCGGCTGTCCTGCTGGCCCGCGGCCCCGAAGAGGTGCAGCCGGATCCGGGATCCTGGGTGCTCTGGTCACCCGACGAAGCGGCGGTCCCCGAACCCGGGCTCGCCGCGGAGCTGGAGCGTCGGGGCCAGACCGTCGTGGTTCCCGATGCGGACCGCCGGTCGCCGGCGCGGTTCGATCCCGCGCGCCGGGAATCGTGGCGGGAGGTGTTCGCGGCCCTGCCGGGGCAGGTCCCGTTCGCTGGAGTGCTGCACCTGGAAGCCGCCCGCGCCGCTGCCGGGGAACCCACGCCCGAAGCGCTGGCGCATGCGGTCGAGCGGCAGATGTCGAGCGCCCTCGCACTGGTGCAGGGACTCCATGACGCAGGCAGGACGCCCCGGTCGGGGGTTTGGTTCGTGACGCGGGGCGGGCAGGTGCTCGGTACGGAGGGGAGCGGAACCCTCGCCGGGTCGGTGCTCTGGGGCCTCGGCAAGGTGCTGGAGCGCGAGATGCCGGATTTGGCCCCGCGTCTGCTCGATCTTGACCCCGGAGCGTCGCCGGAAGCGAAGGCGCTTGCGACAGAAGTGCTGTTTCCGGACCGGGAGACCCATATTGCCTACCGTGGCCAGCGTCGGCTGGTCGCCCGTCTGGCGCCGAGCGGGCCCCGGACCGGGACCGACGGCGGGACTCACCGCCCCTCCGCGCTGACCGGTGGCCGGTTGCGCGAGGGCCGGACGTGGCTCGTGACCGGGGGCCTCACCGGTCTCGGTCTGCGTACAGCGCGGTGGTTGGCGGACCGGGGCGCCGAGGCGATCGTGCTGAACGGCCGCCGGCAGCCCGGGCGGGAAGCCGAGAAGGCGATTGCCGAGCTGCGGGTCCGGGGGGTGACGGTGCGCGTCGAACGGGGCGACGTGACGGAACCGTCCGTGGTGGATCGCCTGATCGCGTGTACCGAGGGCCCGGACGCGCCCCTGCCGCCGCTGGGCGGGGTGATCCACAGCGCGGGCGTGTTTCGGGACGCCGCGGTGACGAACCACGACTGGGCGCTCGCCAGACGCGTGATGTGGCCGAAGGTGCTGGGCGCCTGGCGCCTCCACCAGGCCACCGCGGAGCGGGACCTGGATCTCTTCGTGCTGTTTTCGAGCGCCACCGGGGTGATCGGAAACGCCGGGCAGGCCGCCTACGCCGCCGCGAACGCGTTCCTGGATCAGCTCGCCGGTTATCGCCGGGCGCTCGGACTGCCCGGACAGGCGATCGCGTGGGGCGCCTGGTCCGGGGTGGGCGCCGCGGACCAGGCGCGGGAGAGGCTGGAACGGAATCTTGAGAGCATCGGTTTCGGCTGGTTTTCCCCGGAGCAGGGGATCCACGAGCTGGAGCGGCTGGTGCGTGAAGGCGGCGTCGGCGCAATGGTCGCGCGAATGGACTGGCCGCGCTTCATGATGTCGTCGCGGGCCGAACAGCCGCTCGTCGCCCATCTGGCTGGCGGGGGCGACGGGGCGCGACCACGTACGACCGACGCACGGGACCTGCCGGCGGAACTGGCATCCGTTCCGGAGTCCGGCCGCGAAGCAGCGCTCGTCCGGTTCCTCCAGGAAGAAGTACGGGCGGCGCTGCGTCTTGGGTCGCCGCCGCCGCCCGATGTCGGGTTCCTGGATCTCGGGGTGGACTCCATGATGGCCGTCGAGCTGCGCGGCCGCCTGCAACGGGCCATCGGCGACGCCTATCCGATCTCCAATACGGCCATCTTCGACTACCCGACGATCTACGGACTTGCCCATTTCCTGGCGCAGCTCCTCTCGGGGCCGGAAGTCGGCGTCCCGAGTCCGCGTCGTCGTGCCGCCATCCGGCCGGCGGGTGGGGAGCGCGTCGCGGTGGTCGGGATGGCATGTCGGTTCCCCGCGGGCGAGGACCTCGAAGCGTTCTGGAAGATGCTGGCCGGCGGGGAACACGCGGTCCGCAGAGGACGCCCGGGCGTCCCGCTCGAACTCCCGTCTGACGAGAACGCGGCGCCGGACTGGGGAGGCTACCTTCGGGATCTCGACCGCTTCGATGCGGAGTTCTTCCGGATCGCCCCGGTCGAGGCCGCCATGATGGACCCGCAGCAACGATTGTTGCTCGAAACCAGTTGGGCTGCGCTGGAAGACGCCGGCATGGACCCAGGAGGTTTGCGCGAGAGCCGGACGGGTCTCTACTGCGGAATCGGCGACGCGAACTACGACCTCGTTATCGGCGAAAACGCCAGCTTCCACGCAGTGACCGGAACCAGCACCGCCGCCGCGATCGGCAGGGTCTCCTTCACGCTCGGTCTCCAGGGACCGGCCATCTCGGTGGATACCGCCTGTTCCTCTTCGCTGGTGGCGATTCATCAGGCGGTATCCGGGTTGCTTCAGGGGGACGCCGATCTGGCGCTCGCCGGGGGGGTGAACGCCGTTCTGCACTCCCTTGGCGCCCGGTTGCTCGCGGAGGGAGGGATCCTGTCCGCAGGTGGTCGGTGCCGGACCTTCGACGCCGCCGCGGACGGTTTCGTGCGGGGTGAGGGCTGCGGCGTGCTGGTGCTGAAGCGGCTCGAAGAGGCGGAACGCGACGGCGACCGCATCCTGGGGGTGGTCCTCGGATCCGCGGTCAATCACGACGGGGCGAGCGCCGGGCTGACCGCGCCGAACGGTCCGGCACAGGAGCGGGTGATCGCGGAAGCGTTGTCGCGCGCCGGCATCGAGCCCTCCGAAGTGGACTACCTCGAAGCGCACGGCACCGCCACCGAACTCGGCGACCCGATCGAGGTCCGGGCGGCGGCGGCCGTTTACGGCGAGGGGCGCCCGCGCGAGCGACCGCTGCTGCTCGGCTCGGTGAAGACCAACGTCGGACACCTCGAAGCCGCGGCGGGCGTGGCAGGCGTGATCAAATCGCTATTGGCGCTCCGGGAGGGGATCATTCCGAAACATCTCCATTTCGAGACACCGAATCCCCGTCTCGACTGGGAGCGGCTTCCGGTGCGGGTGACCGCCGAGCCGACCCGATGGCCGGAGGGGTTGGACCGGCCCCCGCGCGCCGGCGTGAGTTCGTTCGGAATCTCCGGGACGAATGCCCACGTGATCCTTGAGGGCTACCCGGCGCCCGGAGAGGAAGTTGCCACCGGGGCTCCGGTTGGGGACCCTGTCGCGCCCGCGCCCCCGGTTCCTGCCGCGGAACGTCGCGCGCGGCTGCTGCCGCTTTCGGCGCGAACCGGGGAAGCGCTGGCGAGGCTCGCCGGCCGGTATTACCAATGGCTGGACGGTCATTCCGGGGAGCCGGCCTGGGGGGAGCTTGCGGACGCGGCCTGGACTGCCGGAGTCGGGCGGAGCCATTTCCGGAGTCGCGCCGGTCTGGTCTTTTCGAACGCCTCGGAGCTGCGGACGTCCCTGGCGTCCCTGGCAGCGGTGGCGTCGTCTTCGCCTGAAGCCGAACCCGGCACCGCGGAGCCCCCCCGGGTGGCCTTCCTGTTCACTGGCCAAGGGAGCCAGTGGGCCGGAATGGGACAGGGACTCTACGAGCGCGAGCCCTCGGCGCGGGAGGTCCTCGATCGGGCGGAGACCGTTTTCCGCGCCGAGCGCGGCGTTTCGCTGCTGGACGTCATGTTCGACCGCGGAGATCCGTCTCCTGACCTCGCCGAGACATCGTTCACCCAGCCGGCGCTCTACGCGTTCCAGAGCGCGCTCGTCGCGCTCTGGGGGAACGTCGGGATCGTCCCCGATTGTGTCCTCGGACACAGCGTGGGCGAGGTGGCGGCGGCGCACGCGGCGGGAATGTTCGGGTTCGAATCCGGGATGCGCTTCATCACGCGCCGGGCGGCGCTGATGGGGAAGCTGCCGCGCGGGGGAGAGGAGGCGGGCGGGATGCTCGCGGTCTTCGCTCCGGTGGACATGGTCGTGGACGCGCTTCAATCGGCGCGCGACGCGGGATCGGCTCTCGATCTCGCGGCAGAGAACGGAGCGCACCAGGTCGTGAGCGGCCGGCTCGGAAGCCTCGAGAAGCTGTCGCGGCGCCTCGTCGCCCGGGGGTTCCGGACCAGGCCGCTTCGGACCAGCCACGCGTTCCACAGTGCGCTCATGGACCCGGTGCTGGACGAGGTGGAAAGGGCGGCGTCCGGACTCGGATCGTCGCCGCCGGCGATCCCCCTGGTCACGAACGTGAGCGGCCGGCCGGCCCGGCCCGGCGAAATGGAGGATGGGACGTACTGGCGGCGTCAGGCGCGGGCGCCGGTGCGGTTCGCGGCGGGTGTCGAGACCCTCGCGGAACTCGGGACCGGCGTGCTCGTGGAGATCGGGCCGCGCCCCGTACTCGCGCCGATGGCGGCGCTCGCCTGGCCGGGCCAAGAGGCGCCGGTCTTGATCGCGAGCCAGGAGGGGCCGGGGCCGGAAGCCGATTCGACGTTCCTCCGGGCCGTCGCGCAGGCGTATGAGACCGGACTTCCCGTTTCCTTCGCGGGCCTCTACACTGGGGAACGTCGCCGCCGGATTGCGCTGCCGACCTATCCGTTCGAGAGGGAGCGCCACTGGGTGGAATCCCGGCAACTCCGCCGGCCGGCGGCCGGACACCCGCTGCTTGGGGCCCGGCGCGACCTGCCCCGGGGCGGACACACGTTCGAACTGGGGGCCGACGAACTGGACTGGCTCGGGGATCACCGCGTCTTCGGGCGGGTGGTCGCCCCCGCCGCATTCTTCGCCGCGCAGGCCATCGCCGCCCTCCGCGCGGTTGAGGACCCGAGCGCGCCGGGTTTCGTCGAAGACCTGCAGATCGAAAGCGCGCTGGCGCTGACGGGGAAGGATTCCGGCGAGGCGTCGGCACCCGCGGGCCGGCGGATCCATCTGCTGCTCGGCGAGTCGCAGACCGGCGCGGAGCGCCCGGTCGAGGTGTTCAGCCGGGGGGAGGGGGAAACGTCGTGGACGCGGCACGCCCGCGGCCGGGCGCGCCTCGGCCCCCCCCCGGCGGACGGCGGGCTGTCCCCGTCGGCGTTGCGACGCCTTCGGGAGGATGGGACACCGCGGGAGGTGGCCGGTCTGTATCGCGGGCTCGGGGCGGCGGGGATCGAGCTGGGGCCGGCCTTCCACGGGGTGCGCAACCTTTGGGGCAACGGGTTCGAAGCGCTCGGCGAGGTGGCGTTGCCGGCCGGACTGGAGGCGCGCTCCGACTCGATCCATCCGGCCCTGCTGGACGCTTGCTTCCAGGTCATGGGAGGAGTCGCGCCCGCCGGGGAAGCGAACGACAACGGCGTCTTCTTGCCCGTTGGCTGGGAGCGGTTGTGGCTGGCCCCGTCGGTTCCGGACTCCCTCCTGTGCCACGTACGGTTTGCGCCGTCGGACGGCGGTCTCCGGCCAACGACGCGGAGGGCCGACTTCCGCCTCTATGACGAGGACGGAACGCTCGTCGGTGAGGTGAGCGGCTTCACGCTGCAGCGGGCGAGCCAGGCGGCGCTGCTGGCGGCTTCCAGTCCGGTGTCCGATCTCCTCTACGAAGTGCGCTGGAAGCGGTCAGAGAGCGCGCGGGGGGGCCTCGCCAGTGCGGATTTCCTGGAGGCGCCCGAGACCGTGGCGCGCCTTGCCGCGGGCGTCTGGGAGGCGGAGCGCACCGCAGCGCCGCCCGAGGGCGAAGGGTCGGGCGGGCTGGACGCTGGCCTCGCGGCCCTGTCGCGCCTTTACGCCGTCGAGGCGATGGACCGGTTGGGGTGGAGGCCGGTCGCCGGTGATCCGGTGGATCCGGAGGGCACGCGCCGGAACCTGAGAATCGTGGAGCCGCATCGTCGCCTGTTCCGGCGAATGCTCGCGATGCTCGCGGAGTCCGGCCGGCTCACCACGGTGCCGGGTCCGGAGGCGGGCTGGAAGGTGGCGGCCGGTTCTCCCGATGCGGCGGCGGAACTACCCCGAAACCCCGAGGAACTGGCTGACGAGCTGCTGGAACGCCATCCCGAGGGAGAGATCCAGATCGGCTTGCTGCGGCGGTGCGGCGCTGCGCTTCCCGACGTCCTCAGAGGCCGGGCCGAGGGGGTGGATCTGCTGTTCTCGGGTACGCCGAACGCCGTGGATCTCTACCGGGAAGCGCCGGGCTACCGGACGGTGAACCGGGTCGTGGGGGAGGCGGTGGCCGCCGCCGTCGCGGGCCTGCCGGAGGACGCCCGGCTGCGCGTTCTGGAGGTGGGCGCCGGCGCCGGAGGAACGACAGAAGCCGTGCTTCCGCGGCTGCCCTCCCGACGGGTGGATTTCACCTACACGGACATCTCGGCGTCTTTCTTCCTGGAAGCGGAAGAGCGCTTCGGACAGTTGGGGGCGGCGCTCGAAACGAGGATGCTCGACATCGAGCGTGATCCCCGCGAGCAGGGTTTCGAGCTGCATGCCTACCACGTCGTGCTTGCCGCGAACGTTCTGCACGCGACTCGCGACCTCGGCCAGTCGCTCAAGAACTGCCGCCGCCTGCTCGCGCCGCAGGGGATGCTGGTAGCGCTCGAGGCGACGCGGGCGGAGTGGTGGCTCGATCTGACTTTCGGGCTGCTGGCGGATTGGTGGAGGTTCGACGATCACTACCGGACGGACCACGCCGTCGTCGGGACGCCGGTCTGGAGGCGGGCGCTGGCCGATGCCGACTACCGGGACGCCACGTTTCTCGAGCCCGCGGACGACGCTGCCGATTCGGGTTCGGAGGGCTCCGCCGGTGGGATCTCCGGCGCCGTGATCGTGGCCCGCACGCCGCCGGAGGTCCGGGCGGATCCCGGACTCTGGGTTGTCTGTCGGCCGGACCGGGACGATATTGCCGACGGTCTGGTTCAGGAACTGGAGCGGCGGGGGCAGCGCGTGGTCAACCCCGAAGCCGGGGTTGGTGACGAAGACGCGGGAGGACCTCCCGATCCGTGGCGTCGCGAATCGTGGGCGGAACGGTTCCAGGGACTGGGGGAGCTTCTCAGGGGCGTGCTCCATCTCGAAGGACTTCGAGGCAGGGGAGAGGAGGCGACCACCGCGGAGTTGAACGAGGACGCGGCGCGGGTTTGTCGGAGCGCGTTGGCCCTGCTGCAGGGCCTCTACGACGCCGGAGCGGCGCCGGCGCTCGGGGTTTCGTTCGTGACCCGGGGTGGGCAGGTTGTGGATCGGGAGACCCGCGGCGCGCTCGCCGGGTCGCCGCTCTGGGGCCTCGGGCGTTCCGCGGCGCATGAGTTCCCCGATCTGCGCGTTCGGCTGGTGGATCTCGATCCCGAAGCGGATCCGCCCTTCGGGCGGATCGTGGACGAACTCCTGTTCCCGGACCGTGAAGACGCGCTCGCGTGGCGAGCCGGGGACCGGTGCGTGCCGCGCCTTTCCCGTCTTCCCGCCGGTCGCGCCGGCGCTCCGACCGAGGACGGCGCCTGGCGCTTCCGGGCCGATCCCGAAGGACAGCTCGACCGACTGCCGGTCGAGCGGGCGCCGGCGGCCCTGGGACCGTCCGACGCCCGGATTGCGGTAGAGGCGGCCGGTCTGAACTTTCACGACGTGCTGGTGGCGATGGCGGTCGTGGACCCCGGCGCGCCCCTGGGCGCGGAGATGTGCGGGCGCGTGCTGGAGGTGGGATCCGCGGTGACGGGGTTGTCTATCGGGGATCGGGTGGTCGGCTTCGCCTTCGGAAGTCTCGGAGCGGAAGTGGTCACGCGCGCTTCGCTGCTCGCGCGGGCGCCGGCCGGGTTCGCTAGCACCCGCCTGGCCGCTGCGCCGGTGGCGTTCGTGACCGCGCAGCTCGCGTTCGAACTGGGAGCGGTGCGACCCGGTGCGCGGGTACTGATACACGCCGGAACCGGCGGCGTGGGGCATGCAGCCATCCGTCTGGCCCAGGAGGCGGGGCATGAGGTGTACGCCACCGCGAGCGCTCCGAAGCAAGCCTATCTGCGCTCGCTTGGAGTTCCCGGCGTGTTCGACAGCCGGAGCCCGGGCTACGGTGAGGCCCTTCTCGAGGCGACTGGCGGCGCCGGGGTGGAGATGGTCCTCAACAGCCTGACCGGAGAGGACTTCATCAGGGCGAACCTCCGCGCCCTCGGCAAGGGTGGGCGGTTCATCGAAATCGGGCGGCGAGGCGTCTGGAGCGAGGAGCAGATGGCTGCGTCGCGCCCCGACGTGCGCTACCGCATTCTTTCCCTGGACAGGCGCATCGGCGAAGACCCGGACGCGGTCGGAACCGTGCTCCGGGATGTCATGGAGCGGATCGCGGCGGGTTCTCTGGCGCTTCCGCCGTCCCGCCGCTGGCCACTGGCCGAAGCGGCGTCGGCGATGGAGTTCATGCGGTCCGCGCGGCACGTCGGGAAGATCGTCCTCGCACCTTCCCCCCTTGCCCGCGGCGTCCTGCGGGGCGACCGGAGCTACCTGGTGACGGGCGGGCTTGGCGGGATCGGACTGGCGGTCACCGGCTGGTTGGCGAGCCTCGGCGCCGGCGCCGTCGTGCTGAACGCGCGGCGGGAGCCGGACGCCGGGCAGGCGGCATCGGTGGAGGCGTTGCGCGAAAAAGGAACGGACGTCCGCGTTGCGATTGCGGACGTCGCCGATCCCCGGGCCGTGCACGACATGCTGGCGGGACTCGCGGAGTCGGACCTCCCGCCGCTCGGAGGGGTAATCCATAGCGCCGGGGCGCTTTCCGACCGGATGCTGCCCAATCAGGACTGGGAGAGTTTCCAACGGGTGCTGGGGCCGAAGGTCCTCGGGGCGTGGAATCTGCACCGGGCAACCCTTGACCGGGATCTCGACCTGTTCCTGCTGTTCTCGAGTTTTGCCGGAGTGGTCGGAAACGCCGGTCAGGCGAACCACGCGGCCGCCAACGCGTTCCTGGACCAGCTCGCGCGCTGGCGGCGGGCGCGGGGCCTTCCCGGCCAGGCGATCGCCTGGGGCGCCTGGTCGGGTCTTGGCAGGGCGGAGGAGGAACGCGCCCGGGTGGCGGGGCGGCTCGCGGTCCTGGGGGCGGGCTGGTTTACCCCGGAACAGGGCCTCGCCGCGCTCGGCAGTCTGGTTCGGGACGATATCGGCGCGGGCGCCGTGGCGGTGGTGGACTGGCAGAGGGAAGCCGGCGCCGCGCGTCCGCTGTACGACGAACTGGTGTCCAACGCTCAGGAGCCCGACGCGGCGGACGATTCGGGCACGTTGCGCGCCGCGCTCGATCGAGCCGCCGCCGGGGACCGGCAGGGCATTCTGGTGGATTTCCTGCGACAGCAGGTCCGGTCGGTGTTGCGGCTCGCGTCGCTTCCTTCCCCGGACGTCGGATTCTTCGAGCTGGGGCTGGACTCCCTCATGGCCGTGGACTTGCGGAACCGGGTGAACCGCGGCCTGGCGGGCGCCTACGTGGCGCCGAACACGGTCGTGTTGGACCACCCGAGCATCGGCCGGCTCGCCGCCCATCTCGCCTCCCAGTTCGATGGCCCGCCCGCGCCCGAGGCGTCGCGGAGTTCGGTTCCGGAGAGCGCGGCGGGAGTGGAGCACGACCGGGCCCGGGATCTTGGCGAGGCCGACATTCTGGAGGAAGCCGAAGCACTGCTGGACACGGACTGAGCCGTGGCGCGAAGACGATGACGGAAGCCGATCGCCGACTGGAGCTGGTGGCGCGGCTCGTCGCGGAACTCAAGAAGACCAGGCGGGAACTGGCCCGCGCCCGGGAGAAGATCGCCATCGTCGGAATGGCCTGCCGTTTCCCGGGCGGCGCGGGGCTCGGCGCCTTTTGGGACCTGCTGGCTTCCGGCGGCGATGCGGTGACCCGCGGTCGCCCCGACGGTGTCGTCGTGGGCCCCGAAAACGAAGTGCTCCGCCCCTTCGGCGCCTACGTGGCCGGGGTGGATCTCTTCGATGCCGAGTTCTTCCGCATTGCGCCTGCCGAAGCCGAGTTCCTGGACCCGCAGCAGCGCCTGCTGCTCGAGACGTGTTGGGAGGCGATCGAGGATGCGGGGTTCGATCCGGCCCGGTTGGCCGGCAGCCGCACCGGAGTGTTCGTTGGCATCGGGGGGTCGGACTACGCGCATGTCCTGGTGGGCGGGAACCGGGCGGCGAGCCTGTACGGGGTGACCGGAACGAGCTACGCCGCCGCCGCCGGCCGGATCGCCTTCTCGCTGGGGTTCGAGGGGCCTGCGCTCTCGATGGACACCGCCTGCTCGTCCTCCCTGGTGGCGCTCCACCAGGCGGCGGCGGCGCTGCGGGCCCGCGAAGCGGACCTCGCGCTCGTGGGGGGGGTGAGCTCCATCCTGAGCGTCGCAGCGGGCGCCGCGCTGGAAGCCGGGGGAATGCTTGCTGCCGACGGACGGTGCAAGACCTTCGATGCGGCGGCCGACGGCTTCGTACGCGGCGAGGGTTGTGGCGTGCTGGTGCTGAAGCGGCTTTCGGAAGCGGAAGGTGACGGCGACCGCATCCAGGGAGTGCTGCTCGGGTCGGCGGTGAACCAGGACGGCGCGAGCGCCGGGCTCACCGTGCCGAATGGCCCGGCCCAGGAACGGGTAATCGCCGCCGCGCTGGCTCGGGCGGGCGTCGAACCCGCATCGCTCGACTATCTGGAAGCGCACGGGACGGGAACCGAGCTGGGGGATCCGATCGAGGTGCGGGCCGCCGCCGCCGTCTATGGCCAGGGCCGGGACGCCGCGCGACCGCTGCGGATCGGATCCGTGAAGACGAACGTCGGTCACCTGGAGGCCGCGGCGGGCGTTGCGGGTGTGATCAAGGTGCTGCTGGCGATGCAGCGGGGCGTGATTCCGAAGCACCTGCACCTGAAGACCCTCAACCCCGCGGTGGATTGGGACGGTCTGGGGGTGGAGGTGACCGCCGAGGCGACGCCGTGGCCGGTGGATCCGGGACGGCCCTCGCGCGCCGGGGTGAGTTCCTTCGGAGTGGCCGGGACGAACGCGCACGCCATCCTGGAGCGTTACGCCCCCCCGCAAACGCCGCCGGGCGGCGCGACGGAGTCGCCTTCCGCACCCGCCGGAGACTCCTCCGCCCCACTCGAAGCGCGACGCTTCCGGTTGCTCCCGCTCTCTGCCCGGACACCGCGGGCGCTCACGGCGCTCGCGGACCGGTATCTCGGCTGGCTCGACCAGGAATCCGAAGCGCCGTCCCGGGAACGGTTGTCGGATGCCGCCTGGACGGCCGGAGTGGGCCGCCGCCACTTCAGCGAGCGCGCCGGCCTCGTGTACCAAAGCGCGCCCGGCCTGCGGGAGCAGCTGACGGCGGTCGCCCGGGGACCGCGCGGAGAACCCGGAGTCCTCGGCGCGAACGGGGCGGCCGCGGGAGCGCGGGACGACCGGAAGGTCGCCTTTCTCTTCACTGGGCAGGGGAGCCAGTGGTCGGGGATGGGACGCGATCTCTACGAGAGCGAAGCAGCGGCGCGGCGGGTGTTCGACCGCTGCGAGGCGGTGTGCCTCGAAGAACGCGGCGAGTCGCTGCTGGAGGTGATGTTCGGACGGAGCGGTGCTCCCGAACTTCTCGACCGGACCGAGTGGGCGCAGCCCGCCCTGTTCGCGCTGGAGTCGGCGCTTCTGGCGCTGTGGGAGAGTATCGGCGTCGCGCCCGATGTGGTCCTCGGCCACAGCGCGGGCGAGCTCGCCGCCGCCAGCGCCGCCGGCTTCTTCGGTCTGGACGACGGGATGCGTTTCGCCGCCCGGCGAGGGGCGCTTATGGGATCGCTTCCCGGCGAGGGCGGGATGCTTGCCGTGTTCGCCGCTGCGCCGATGGTGGAGGCGGTGCTTCGGGTGGCGAACCGGGAAGTGTCGGGTCCGCCGCTCGAACGGGCAGCGGACAACGGCGCGCATCAGGTGGTGAGCGGTTCCGCGACGCGGCTCGCCGGGCTCGAGGACCGCTTGGTGAAGGAGGGCATTCGGGCGGAGCGGTTGCGGACCAGCCACGCCTTTCACAGCGCGCAGTTGGATCCGATCCTCGACGATCTGGAAGCGGCCGCCCCCCGGCCGTCCGGATCGCCCCCCGCGGCGGCGTTGGTGAGCAACGTGACGGGTCGAGTGGCAGGCGCGGCGGAGACCGGCGACCCGGGATACTGGCGCCGGCAGGCGCGGGCTCCGGTGCGCTTTGCGGCAAGTGTCGCGACTCTCGCCGGGCTCGGGGTGGATCTGCTGGTGGAAGTCGGGCCGCGTCCGGTGCTCGGGCCGCTGGCAGCGCTCGGGTGGCCGCAGAGTGAGAGAGCGGCGCCGCCGCCGGCGGTTCTCGCGAGCCTGGACGGCCCGGAGCGCGGCGGGGGAGGGGCGTTCCTGCGGGCGGTGGCCAGCGCGTACGAGGCAGGGCTTCCCATCTCCTTCGAGGCGCTCTTCGCCGGGGAGCGCCGCCGGCGGGTGGCGCTGCCGACCTATCCGTTCCAGCGGAAGCGCTACTGGGCAGCCGGAGCGGGACGGCCCCGGACCGGAGGAGGCGACCCGCTGCTCGGAGAGGGACAGGAGGTTGCGAGCGGGGGGTACCTGTTCACGAACGAACTGGATCCCTCCCGGTTCGCGTGGCTGGGAGATTGCAGGGTGTTCGGGCGCTCCCTTGCCCCGGCGGCGCTTTACGCGGCCCTGGGGATCCTCGCTTCCCGGCGAACCACCGGGACCTCGAACCGCACGGTGGTCAAGGACCTGCGCATCGAGCGGCCGCTCGTGTGGAGCGACGCCGCGCCGGACGGCGCCGGGTCTTTCCCCGCGCGTGCGGTCCAGGTCGCGCTGGGCGCGGAGGAGAGGCGAAACGGTGGCTCGCTCGCGGTGTTCAGCCGCTTTGCAGAGGAGGACCCGTGGGTGAGGCACGCCACGGGGCGTGTCCACGCCGACCCGCGGCCGGGGGAGTCGGAGGGCGCCGACCCCCCATTGTCGGCTGGCGTTTTGCCGCCGATCGCCGCGGCCGACTTCTATCGGGGAATGGCGGCGGCCGGGCTTCGCTACGGGCCGTCGCTCCGGATCCTCGACGAAGTGCGATCCGATGGACAGCATGCGGTGGCCGTGATCCGGCCGCGTTCGGAGGCGGCCGGGGGACCGGAGGGACTGGCCCCGATCCTCCTGGAAGCCTGTTTCCAGTTGGCGTTCGGACTCGCAGCGGCCGGGGAGGCGGAGGGCCGGTCGCCGGAAAGGGAAGGCGAGGGGGCGTGGTTGCCCGCAGGCTGCGAATCCCTGTGGTTGTGTGGCGCGTGGCCTGCGATCTTCGAATGCCATGCCCGGGTCGTGGACCCTTCGGGTCCGCGGGACCGAGCGGAGACGTGGAGGGCCGACCTCACGTTCTTCGAGCCTGGCGGCGAGGCGTTCGGCGCCGCCCGTGGATTCGCCCTCAGCCGGACGACCCGCGCCGCTTTCGTTTCCGTGGGCGCCGAGGTGGACGAACTGCTGTACGCGATGGACTGGCGGGTGTCCGCCGGAAGGGATTCCGAGGGGCGGTCATCGGCGGATTTTCTGGCGGCCCCGGCGACGGTTGCGGCCGCTACGCGGGACGTTGCCGATCTCTTCGGTCCCGGGGATCCCGATCCGGAACGCTTTGCGGCGAGCGACACCGGCCTCGAGGCGCTGGCTTGCTCCTCGGCGCTGGCCGCTCTCGAGGAACTGGGCTGGGAAAGGCGGGGCGGAGATCGCGTGGATCCGGAACCGCTGCGCCGCCGGCTGGGGATTGGAGAGGAGTTCCGCGGGCTCTTCATCCGTCTGCTCGACCTGCTCGGCGAAGCCGGAGTGCTGGCCACCGGAGAATCCGACGCGCCGTGGCGGGTTGCGTCGGGGGCGGACGGTTCCCCGGCCCTGCTTGACGAGCGCGCCGCGATCGCGAAGCGGCTCAAGGAGGAATTCCCGGAGTTCTTCGTAGAGATCGCGCTGCTCGACCGCTGCGGCGCGGCGCTTCCGGAAGTGCTGAGGGGGCGTGCCGACCCCCTCCCCTTGCTGTTCTCTGGCGAACCGAGCGCTTCGGATCTCTATCTCCAGGCGCCCGGGTACCGGGTCCTGAACCGGCTGGTCGGCGCGGTGGTGTCGGACGTCGTGGCCGGATTGCCGCCGGAGCGGCGGCTCCGGGTATTGGAGGTGGGGGCCGGCGCGGGCGGAACGACCGGGACGGTGTTGGCGAGGCTTCCCGAGGCACGAACCGACTACGCCTTCACGGACATCTCTCCCGGTTTCTTTGCGGCGGCGGAGCGCCGGTTCCGTGGTTCCGCCGCCAGGATTGTCTATCGGGCTCTCGACATTGAGCAGGATCCCGGCCGGCAGGGCTTCGACGCGCACCGCTACGACATCGTGCTGGCCGCCAACGTACTGCACGCGACCCGGGACCTCGGAGCTTCGCTCCGGAACTGCCGCCGCCTGCTCGCGCCGTCGGGCGTGCTCGTGGCGCTCGAGGGAACTCGACCCCGAGGCTGGGCGGATCTGACCTTCGGGCTGTTGCCCGGCTGGTGGCGGTTCGACGACGGGTGGCGTACCGACCATGCGCTGGTGGGAGCGGACGTCTGGAAGAGGGTGCTCGCCGCGTCGGGTTACGAGGAGACAGGCATCCTTGGCATGCCGTCCCCGCGCGACGCTTCCGCCTCCGCTGTCGGGAAGAGGAGCGCTCCGGAAGATACCAACGCCGTGATCCTCGCCCGCGGTCCGGCGGAGGTCACCCCGGAACCCGGGGTCTGGGTGATCGGGCCGGGAACCGCCGACCACGCGACGGGCGACGCCCTGGCCGCCGAGTTGGAACGGCACGGCCAGACCGTGGTCCGCGCCGGGGCGGCGCCTTCGCCGGCCCGCGGGAAGCGCGCTTCCTGGCGTGACCTGTTCCGCCGGCTGCCCGACCGGCCCGTGTTCCGGGGCGTCGTACACCTCGATGCGCTCGGTTACGCCGACGACCCTCCGGCGGCCGCGCTCGCCGCTGATTGGGAGGAAGCGGCCTCGAGCGCCGGAGCATTGGTGGGCGGCCTTCAGGACGCCGACAGGCTTCCGGCTTCGGGGGTGTGGTTCGTTACCCGTGGGGCCGAGGGGCCGGACGGCAATTCCGCCGGCGGGCCGGCGGGCGCGGCGCTGTGGGGCTTCGGACGGACCGCCGGACACCAGGCTGCGGAACTCGGGATCCGGATGCTCGATCTCGACGTGCCCGACCTCAGCGGGGGAGCGGCGGCGCGGGCGACGATCCTTGGCCAGGAACTGCTCTTCCCGGACCGGGAAGCGGAGGTCGCCTGGCGGGACGGGATACGGTGGGTCCCGCGTCTCGTCCGCGCGCCGGTGGCGCCGGTTCCTTCCGCAGCGGATGAGGCCACCGCGGGGGCCCGGACAAGAGGCGCTCCATCCGGCCGCCTGCGTGCAGACCGCGCCTACCTGGTGAGCACCGGGCTCGGCCGGTTCGGATTCGAGCTCGCGCACTGGCTCGTGGAGTGGGGCGCTGGGGGTGTCGCGTTGTATGGGGAACCCCTTGACGCGACGGCGACGGAGGCGGTGAGGCGACGGAGTGGCCACGGTTCCGAAATCCGGTTGCTGGTCGCGGACCCGAGCAATCCGGAGGCGGTGGCGCGCCTGCTGGGAGGGCTCGGGGCCGCGGGTCTGCCACCGCTCGGCGGCGTGTTCCACGGAGTGGACCCGGCAGTCCGGCTGCCCATCGCAACGTCCGACACGGAGGGGTTCGCCGCGACGGCCCTGCGGGTGATCCTCGGGGCCTGGAACCTGCATCAGGCGACGCTCGGTCTGGATCTCGACCGCTTCGTCCTGTTCTCCGGTTTCGGAGGCATTGTCGGACGCCCCGGTCCTCCGCTTGGCGCCGCGGCTGACGCCCTGCTCCATCATCTCGCGCGCCGCCGGCGGGCGGGCGGGTATCCCGGACTGGCGCTGGCTTGGGGCCGGTGGTCCGGCGCCGGGGAGGATGGGCAGGCGGGGATGACGGACGAGGTGGCGTGGATGGCTGCGGAGCGCGGGATGCCGACCCTGTCACGGGCGCTCTTCGGGGAGTGGGCCCCGGTGGCGGCCGGCGCCGTGGACTGGGGGGTCTTCGGCGAGGAGCGGACTCCGCCCGCGTTACTGAGCGAAGTGACCGGACCTGCCGGCGGCGAACCCGAAGCGCCGGCGGACCACGATCTGGTGTCGCGGCTACGCGCCGCACCGGGCTCCGGGGCGCGCGAACGGGTGATGACCGGATTCCTGGAAGCGGAGGTGCAGGCGCTGCTGCGGCTGCCGTCCCGGCCGCCCCCAAACATCGGCTTCCTCGATCTGGGGATGGATTCGCTGATGGCGGTCGAGTTGCGGAATCGCCTGGAGATTGCCCTCGAAGGCGAGTACCGGCCACCTCCCACCGTTGTCTTCGATCATCCCAACATCACCCGGCTCGCGAAACACCTCCTTGGGGAAGTTTCGGGGGTCGCTCCGCCAACCCCGTCCCCCCGCCTCCGGACGGGAGCGCCGGAATCGGACGTCCCGATCGCGCTGATCGGTCTCGCCGTCCGTGTTCCGGGTGCTCCGGACGCGACCGCGTTCGCGCGTGGGCTGGCCGCCGGGTTGGACGGCGTCCGGCCACACCGTCCGGGGGATGCCGTCGGCCTCCCGGACGAAGAGCCGGTTCCGGCGGGGTACCTGGAGGGGATTGACCGGTTCGACGCCGGATTGTTCGGCATCTCGCCGGCGGAGGCCAGGTTCATCGAGCCGCAGCAGCGGCTCCTGCTGGAGACGAGCTGGCACGCCCTCGAGGACGCGGGGATTCCTTCGCGCGCGCTCGACGGGAGCCGCACCGGGGTGTATGCCGCGCTGGGCGCCGCCAACCGGGAATTCGGCCAGGTGGCCGGGCTGGCCGGAGCGGCGGCGTTCGGCATGTACGGGCTCACCGGGAGCAGCGCCGCCACTGCGGTGGGGCGTATCGCCTATCTCCTGGGTCTCGAGGGGCCGGCCGTTTCGGTGGACACCTCGTGCTCTTCTTCGCTGGTCGCGATCCACCAGGCGCTGCTCGACCTCGAGCGGTGCGACACCGACCTGGCGCTGGCGGGTGGCGCGAACGTGATCCTGTCGGCGGTGAGTACCCGCCTGCTCACCGACTCCGGGCTGCTCTCGCCCAGCGGCCGTTGCCATGCTTTCGACGCTGCGGCCGACGGATATGTTCGGGGAGAGGGCTGCGGGGTGGTGGTGCTGAAGCGCCTTCCCGACGCCGAGGCGGCCGGAGACCGGGTTCTCGCGGTCATCCGCGGTTCCGCCGTGAACCAGGACGGCGCGCGCACGACGCTGAGCGCCCCCGCCGGATCGGGACAGCGCCGCGTGATGGAAGCGGCGCTCCGCCGTGCGCGGCTGGAACCGTCGGACGTGGACTACTTGGAGGCTCACGGGATCGGTTCGGCGCTAGGGGATCCGATCGAGGCGCACGCCGCCGCCGCCGTTTACGGGCGTCGCCGGCCCACGGCGCGCCCATTGCTGATCGGGTCGGTAAAGACCAACATCGGCCACCTAGAGGCCGCCGCCGGAGTGGTTTCCGTCATCAAGGCGGTGCTGGCGCTCCGGTCCCGCGCCATCCCCCGCCAGTTGCATTTCCGGCGGCCGAATCCGCAGATCGATTGGCGGGACGCTCCGCTCAAGGTGGTCGCGGAGCCGGTGTGCTGGCCGGAAGAATCCGGCCGTCCGCGTCGCGCGGCGGTGAGCGCGTTCGGCGTCTCGGGGACGAATGCCCATCTGATCCTGGAGGCGTACGGCGCGCTTGCCGACCGCCTGGACGAGGTTCGCGGCGCACCCTGTCGGGTCGCGTCGCCGGTGCCGGAAGGGGTCGCGCCGCCTCCTCCCGGCGAGGAGACCTTCCCCGCCCGCCCGCGGCGCCTGCTTCCTCTGTCGGCCCGGACGCCCGGAGCGCTCCGCTCCCTGGCGGATCGCTACGTTGAGTTCCTCGACGACGCGGCGGCGCGCGGTGAACCGCTCGATCCGGCGGACGTCGCCTGGTCGGCCGGCGCCGGACGGGACCCCTGGGAGCACCGGGCCGCGCTCGTCTTTGCCGATGCGGACGACCTACGCCGCCAGTTGCGGGAAGTCACCCGTCGTCCGTCCCGTCGTCCTCCCTCCCCGCCCCGGAAAATGGCGTTCCTGTTCTCCGACACCGGCGCCGGGAGCGGATGGAGCCGTGTTCTCCTCGAGACCGAACCCGTTGCGCGCGCCGTGCTCCGCCACTGCGATCGGCTCTTCCTTGACACCGGCGCCGTGTCCCCGTGCAGTGCCTTCGAGGGCGGCGGGGAGATCCCGGATCCGCTCGCCGCCGCGGTCGTCGCCGCGTCCGCGCACTACGCGCTGCAGGCGGCGCTGGCGGCGCTCTGGTCGCGGCTTGGCGTATACCCGGCGGTGGTCTGCGGCGCCGGGGTCGGCGCGCTCGCGGGCGGCTACGCCGCGGGCGTGTTCGGGTTGGACGACGGCCTGCGGCTGGCGGCGCTCCGGGGTTTTCGTCGTGGGTTTGCCCGTCGTCGCGGGGGCGTGATGCTGGTCTGCCGGTCCGGCCCCCGGACCCGGTCCGTCGTCCGCGAAGTCAGCGCCGGCGAGGGCCTCGCGCAACTCGTCGTCGTCCCGCTCGCGGCCGGCCGGCAGCTCGTCTCCGGCCCGCGCGAGGCGATGGCGTCAGTGGAGGAGCGGCTCGTCGCGTTCGGCGACCGGCCGGCACGGATTCCCTCCCGCGCCACAGCGATCGATGGTCTCGTACGGACGGCGGTGAGCGGCGTCCGGTTCCGGGAGCCTTCGGCCGCGGTGCACCACGGACGCGAGGGGCGTCGCATCCGCGCCGGACGCCTCCTCGATCCGGCGGCCTGGCAGCGCCGGGTGATGGAACCCATTCCGGCCGGGTGCGCGCCCGCGTGGCCCTCCGATTCGGAGGTTGACCTGTGCATCGAGATCGGTCCGCGGGGTCCCGGAGATCCCGTGGCCGGACAGGCCGGCGCCGGGCCCGGCGGGACGCTCGTAGCGGGTCCGCATCTCGACAGAACGGACGAGGGGAACCCCGCTTCGGGATTCCCCGGGGCAGTGGCCGATGCCTGGGAGAGCGGGGCGGACATCCGCTTCGAGGGGTTGTTCGCCGGCGAGCGCCGGCGCCGGATCGCCCTTCCCGGCTATCCGTTCCGCCGGTTGCGCTACTGGCCGGCGTCCCCCGCGCGAACCGGCGGCGATCGACGGGCGGATTCGGGCTGACCCGAGCAGCCCGGTCTGCGCGATGCGCCGGATTGGCGCTCCCCGGCGGGCTTTCTGAGTGCGCATCCTTGTGGAGATAATGAGCCGATTGTCGTTCCGCCCGGGCGCGAGCTTGCTATCCAGGGGGGTGGAAGACAGACTGGAGAAGACCGAGATGCCTCTTTCGGAACACGAGCGCGAAGTAGCAGGCCACTACGACGACATCACCGAGGTGTACCTGCAAACCTGGAACGCGGAACACATTCACTTCGGACTCTACGAGGCCGGCGATGCCTCCGACGATTCCGACGAGTTCGAGGCCGGGGGCTTCGAGCGGGCGTTGGAACGGATGATTGACGCGATCGTCGCCCCCGCCGGAATCCGCGAAACCGACCACGTTGTGGATGCAGGGTGCGGCGTGGGTGGTACGGCGTTCTACCTCGCGCGGAAACATGGATGCGCGGTCACCGGGGTCAATCTCAGCACGGTGCAACTGGAGATCGCCAACGGGCGGGCGCTGGAGTCCGACCTCGGTGATCGCGTCCGTTTCGAGTATGCGGACTGTTCCCGGCATCTGCCCTTCGCCGACGAATCGGTGGACGCCGTCGTGAACATCGAAAGCGCCTGCCACTACAGCAACCGCGGAACGTTCTTCCGGGAAGTGAACCGGATCCTCAAACCCGGGGGTCGGCTCGTTGCGAGCGACTGCCTGACGCGCGACGGTTTGACCCCCGCGGAGGTTCGGCAGCACATCGTGCCGCTATGCAGACTGTGGGCGTGGGCCGAACTCGAGAGCATCGCAGACTACTCCCGGAAACTTGCGGATGCCGGACTGGTTCTGGTCGAGTTCCAGAGCCTCGCCGAAGGCGAGGCGGGTCACCGGAGGGCCGTCCGAATGCAGGTCCAGCGGCTCTGGCGGCTCTGGGTCGCCGGGCTGCCGGGGTCGAAGGTTCGACGCGTGATCGCGATGATGGACGCGGTCTTCAAGGCGGCGTCCGGCCGATTCCTCCAACTCGGTCGGTACTGCGCGGAGAAGCCACGACGCGCCTGACGGCGCCGACCGTCCCCCTCCCGGTCGCCAAACCACCAATCAGCGGGGAAGCGACCGCCGGCTGCTCACCTCAGAGCCTGGTCCCGGTCGCCGAACCCGGGGGGCGGGAGGTCGCCGGTGAGCCCCGGCGGGTGGGACCGGCGCGGCGTCGGCTCAGGATGACGGGGATTCCATGGCGCGGCATCAGCGTGACCCTGGCCTCCGTCTCGACGGGGTGGTCCGGGACGACCCGCATCCGGAACCGCGGGACGATCCGCGCAAGGATCAATTGGGCTTCCAGCATCGCCATGCCGGCGCCGAGGCAAGTGCGGGGACCGGCGGCGAAGGGTAAGTAGGCGAAGAAATCCCGGTCGTGGGCCTGATCCGGTGCGAAACGATCCGGATCGAAGCGCTCCGGGTCGGGCCAGAGCGCGGGGTGCCGGTGCAACGCGTAGGTGATGACGCCCAGCGTGGTCTCTGCCGGCAACACGGTCCCGCCGAGATCCGTCTCGCGCTCCGTCCGGCGCATGAGGCCCCACACCGGCGGATAGATGCGCATTGCCTCCTGTACGACTTGTTTCAGATAAGGGATCCGGGCAAGGTCCTCGGTTGCGGCCGGCTCGCCAGCGAGGGTGGCTTCGAGGTCTTCCGAGACCCGCTCCTGGATGTCCGGATGGGAGGCGAGCAGGTAAAGGGTCCAGCCGAGCGCGGTGGCGACCGTCTCGTGTCCGGCGAACATCAGAGTCACCACTTCGTCCCGGAGCTGCCGCTCGTCCATGCCCGCGCCGGTCTCCTCGTCGCGCGCTGCGATCAGCAGGTCCACGATCGTGTCGCCCCCGTCTCCAAGCTCGCGGCGCTCCCCGATGAGTCCGAAGACGATTTCGTCGAGCCGTTGCATGGCGCGTTTCCACTTGTGGATGAACGGCGTCGAGATCCTCGGATTTAGGGTCATGAGCGCGCGCGGGTCGTGCCCGGGCAGGTTGGTGACCTCCACGATCTCCGCCATCTCCTGCGCGTGTTCGGTGATGTCGCGCCCGAAGAGCGCATCGCCAAGGACGCCGAAGGCCAGATCGCTCATCTCGCGGTCGATCCGGACGATCTCCCCCGGGTCCTGCCGTTCCCAACGCTCCATCAGCGCCGAAATCCGCGCGTTGATCGGCTGGTCGAAACGGGCCACCCGGCGCTTCGCGAACGCCGGCTGGACCAGCCGCCGCTGCCGCGCCCAGTCCGGTCCGTCGCTTGTGATCAGTCCGTTCCCCAGCACCTGGCGAAGCACCTGGTAGTTGAAGGTCTTCTTGGAAAAATCGAGATGATCCTCCGTCAGGATCGGGCGGATCAGGTCGGGGTGGTTCACGAGCCAGATGTCCTGGTGGCTGCGCCAGCAGACCAGATCCCCGTACTCCAGGAGTATCTCGTGCATGACGACATGTGGATTCCGGGATGCCTCCGCCACCCGGTAGAGCCGCGGCGTGATTCTCGGTGGACGGAGTCGCGGCGAGCGGGAGTTGCCGGTCACGATGGGGGCGCATCCGGCGATGCCGTGGCGCTCGCATCGGGTGTCCGGGCGGACTTCGGTTTCCGGATCAACGCTGTCTCCCCGTTTGTAACGCTTGGGCTACGGGCTGGGCTGGGCGGGAGCCGGCGCGCCCGGGCGGGCGGTTCCGGCTCTCCGGGGGCTCAGGGTCACGGGGATACCCTGCCGCGGGATCAGCGTCAGTGTCGGGTTCGACTCGACCTGGTGGTCTGGGAGGGGCCGTATCCGGAACCGCTGCGCGATCTGCGCGAGGATCAACTGGATTTCGAGCATCGCCATATCGCCGCCAACGCAGTTGCGCGGCCCGGCGGCGAAGGGCAGGTAGGCGAAGAAATCCCGGTCCCGCATCTGCTCCGGCGCGAAGCGGTCCGGATCGAAGCGCTCCGGGTCGGGCCAGAACTCGGGGTGCCGGTGGAGCGCATAGGTCACGACAGCGAGCGTGGTTTCCGCTGGCAGGACGTTCCCGCCGAGTTCCAGCTCGCATTCCGTGCGGCGCGTGAAGCCCCATATCGGCGGATACAGGCGCAGCGCCTCCTGCACGACCTGTCTCAGATAGGAGAGCCGGGGGATGTCCTCCGCGGTGGCCGGCTCGCCCGCCAGGTTATTCCCGAGATGTTCCGCGACGCGCTCTTGGATGTCCGGATGGGTGGCAAGGAGGTAGAGGGTCCAGGTGAGCGCCATGGCGGTCGTCCCGTGTCCGGCGATCAGCAGTGTCGTCACCTCGTCGCGGAGCTGCCGGCGACCGTTGCCTGCGCCGGTGCCTTTGCCGTGCGCCGCGAGCACCCGATCCAGCAGGACTTCGTTTCCGCCGCCGCCGCCACGCTGGTCAATGATTCGGAAGACGACGTCGTCGAGCCGTTTCAATGCCTGCCTGTACTTGCGGGTGAAGGGAGTGGAGATCCGGGGATTCACAATCAGGAGCGCGCGCGGATCGTGGGCGGGCACGTTGAGGCTCTCCAGAATCTCCTCCATCTCGTTGGCGTATTCCGAGAGGTCGCACCCGAAGAGGGTCTCGCCATGGACACCGAGGATCAACGCTGTCATTTCGCGGTCGATCCAGACGACCTCCCCGGAGTCCAACCGTTCCCAACGCGCCACCAGTGCCGCCGCCTGCGCGTTGACCGGCTTGTCGAAGCGGGCCAGCCGGCGGCTCACGAACGCCGGTTGGACCATCTTTCGCTGCCGCGCCCAGTCGGGTCCGTCGCTCGTGACCAAGCCGTTCCCCATCACTTGGCGGACCACCTGGTAGGTAAACGTCTTCTTGGAGAGGCGGGGATGCAGCCGGGTCAGGATCGGACGGATCAGCTCCGGGTGGTTCACGAGGTAGATGTCCTGGAGCCCGCGCCACCGCACGAAATCCCCGTGCTCCAGCAGTATCTCGCAGATGACGGTGTGCGGGTTCCGGGCAGCCTCCTGCGCCCGGTAGAGCGGCGGCGTCGTGTGCAACGGCCAGGAGCGCGGGGAGGGGAGGCCGTCGGTCACGGCCGGAGTGGATTGGCGAACGCCGTGTCCCGCGCGCCGGGCGGGCCGGGGAAGCGCGATGTCTGGATCAATGCCGCCTCCAGGTTTGCTGGTACCGGGGCTACGGGCTGGGCTGGGCGGGAGCTGGCGCTCCCCGGCGGACGGAACCGGCGCGGCGCCGGCTCAGGGCAAGGGGGATTCCGTCGCGCGGTATCAGCGTCAGTTTCGCCAACACCTCGACCGGATGATCGGAGACCGGGCGCATCCGGAAACGCGGCACGATCTGCGCGAGCATCAACTGGGTCTGAAGCATCGCCATCTCGGCTCCGATGCAGGCGCGGGGTCCGGCGCCGAAGGGCAGATAAGCGAAGAAATCCCGATCCCGGACCTGATCCGGCGCGAACCGCTCCGGATCGAAGCGCTCCGGGTCGGACCAGAACTCGGGGTGCCGGTGTAGCGCGTAACTGGTGACCTGGAGCACTGTCCCCGCTGGCAGGACGTTTCCGGCGAGTTCCAGTTCGCGTTCCGTACGGCGGATGAAACTCCATACCGGCGGATAGAGGCGCAAGGCCTCCTGCACGACCTGTTTCAGATAGGAGAGTCGGGGGACATCTTCGGCGCTGGCCGGCTTGCCATCCAGGTTGGTTTCGACGTGCTCAGCGACTCGCTCCTGGATGTCCGGATGGACAGCGAGGAGGTAGAGGGCCCAGGCGAGCGCCATGGCGGTCGTCTCGTACCCGGCGAGGATCAGCGACACCACCTCGTCGCGTACCTGTCTGTCGTCCTTGCCGTTGCCGGTCTTCTCGCGGTTCGCCGCGAGTATCAGGTCCAGGAGAACCTCGCTTCCGCCCCGGTTGCGACGGCGTTCGCCGATGACCCGGTAGGCGATCTCGTCCAGCCGCTTGATGGCCTGCTTCCACTTGCGGCTGAAGGGCGTCGAGATCCGGGGACTTGCCAACAACACCAACTCGCGCGGGTTGTCAACCGGCAGGCTGAAGGCATCCAGAATCTCCCCCATCTCGTCCGCGTATTCTTCAATCTCGCACCCGAAGAGCGTTTCGCCCAGGATTCCGAGCGTCAGCGCGCTGATCTCCTTGTCCACCCAGACGACCTTCCCGGAGTCGTGGCGCTCCCAACGCGCCACCAGGGTCGACGTCCGCGCGTTGATCGGGGTGTCGAAACGAGCCACTCCGCGGCGCGTGAACGTGGGCTGGGCAAGCTTTCGCTGCCGCGACCACTCTGGTCCGTCGCTCGTGACCAGGCCGTTCCCCATCACCTGGCGGAGGATTCCATGGAAGAAGGTGTTCTTGGAGAGGTGACGATGTTCCCGCAACAGGATCGGACGGATGAGGTCCGGGTGGTTCAGGAGATAGACGTCCTGATAGCTGCGCCAGCACACCAGATCCCCGTACTCCCGGAGGATCTCGAGCGCCACGGTGTGCGGGTTCCGGCCAGCCTCCTCCATTCGATAAAGCCGCGGCGTCGTGGCCAGCGGCCGCGGATGCGAGGCAGGGAGACTGTCGGTCACGGTCGGGGAAAAAAGCGGTGCGACCCGCGCCAAGACGGCGAGTGGAATCCCGTCGGCAGCATTATGCCACTGTGCGAGCTGCGACCCAGAGCCAGTGGCCCGGCAGCCAAGACCGCCGCACCCAACCGGGCCCGAACTCACGACGGACGGACTCCGGGCCTACGTCGAAGCGGTGGAAGCGGCCTTCGGCGGGGAGATTGACTACGCGATGCTGGTCAAGCTCTTCGGGAAGGGCGGGGGCGAGTCAGAGCGCCGCTACAGCCCTGCCGAGTGCATCGGGACGCGGAAGATCGTCGTTCAGGGCGACTCGGACCCGGACAAGATCAGCACGTCCTACGTGGAGCGGTCCAACCTCTCGACGCGAATGGGGATGCGCCGGTTCACCCGGCTGACCAACGCCTTCTCGAAGCGGATCGGGAAGCACGCGGACATGGTGGCCCTCTACACGGTCCACTACAACTTCTGCCGGATTCACAAGTCGCTGCGCGTCACGCCAGCGATGGCGGCAGGGCTGGATACCACCGTCCGCGACTGCGAATGGATCGTCGGGCTGGTAGACGCTCGGGCTCCGAAGCCGAACCGCCCGAAGCGCTACAAGAAGCGTATTTCAAAGTGACGCACTAGAACGCACTACCTTCCATTGACAGGAGGCCGAGATTTCGCCGACAATTGAGCGCTTGGAGGCGAAAGCTCATGACCAGAAACGATCAATTCCGCGTCTTCACGATCTTCCTGCAACACGCCGACGTTAACAACCTCACCGAGAAGGGGGAGGAGTGCATGCAAACGTTCCAGGACTCCGCGGAGGGACTCATGCCGTTTGACATCGGGGTCGGATCCGTGGAGTTGCTGGCAGCCCTCACGCAGATCGGAGACGAGTTCGGTGTGACGATCGAGCCCGAAGAGGCCCACAAGTGGACGTCGATGCAAGATCTGTTCGATCACCTGGACCGCTGAACCATCCGGTCACGCCCGCGGCTTCGCCAGCCCGTTGGTGACGCCTCTCGGCTGGGCGCGCGCTCCGTCCCGTGGGGGATCCGGAGGCGCTTCCGGCACGCGCCGAGTTCAGGGCCTTGAGCAAAAAATACTCCGGTCCTCGGGAGTCATGTTTCCGGTTCGTCCGACGGGGGGACGGAACCGTAGGCGTGCGAAATGCCCGATGACTTGTCCGCCCGTGGAGTGAAGGAAACCGGCGCGGGCGAACTGCTTGCTCCCTACGTCGTGCCAGCGCCGCTGGACACGCTCGATGTTGCCGTAGACGGGGGAGGAACCATCGTGGTTCGGCGGCACGGAGAGACGCGGGGCAACCGGATCGTGCTAAGCCACGGGAACGGCCTGGCCGCGGACTTTTACTACCCCTATTGGGTGCGGTTCCTGGCGGACTTCGAGGTGGTCCTCTTCGATTTGCGGAACCACGGCTGGAACGCGCCAGGCCCCCTCGACGATCACAATCCGGTCCGCTTCGCCAGCGATCTGGACGACACGGTCCTGCCCGCGATCGATCGCGCTTTCGGCAAGAAACCCACTCTCGGTGTATTCCATTCGATTTCGGCGCTGGCCAGCCTGATGCTGCCCTCGCGGGGCGCGCGGTTCGCCGGGCTGCTGCTCTTCGATCCGCCCGTCTGCGGCCCCGGGATGAGCCAGCAGCAGTTCGACGAGCACGCGGAGGCGGCTGCGAACGCGGTGAGCAGGCGCGGCGCGCATTTCGCGTCGCGTGCGGATCTGATCGAGTTGCTCAGATTGGTGCCCTGGTTCGGCCGCAAGGATCCCCGTGTCAAGCATCTCTATGCCGAGACGGTCTTGCGGCCGCGTTCGAACGGACCGGGATACGAACTCGCCTGTCCGCCCGCCTACGAGGCGCAGGCCATCAGGTTCATGAGCGCTTACGCCGCTATCGTGGACTACGGCGCGATGGCATGCTCCGTCAAGGTGATCGGTTCGGACCCCACCTTGCCGGTCAGCTATCTGCCCTCGTTCGACGTGCGCGTTGTGACCCAGGTGGACTATGACTACATTCCGGAGGTTGGACATAACGTTCCGGTGGAGGCGCCCGAGCGCTCTCACGAACTCACGGTACAGTTCATGAAGCGCGTCGGCTTCGCGCCCTAGTAGGCGGGCGACATCCAGTGGGCGGTCAAGTCCGATGCGTTTGTCGTACGGACGGTGTCGGAGGCGATGGCGCCCGGGAGTGCGGGGAACGTGGCGGCTGCCGAGGTGGAGGTGAGCCGGGTGCGGGCGGCGCTGGAAGGCTCGCGGGGGTTGAGCTTCGCGGGTAGTCGGTCCTTAAGCCGTCGGTCGAGTTGGGTTGCGTCAAGACGGCGGGGGGCGCGGACAAGCGGACGGGTCTGGATGGACACCGGCTTCCCCTCGAAGCAGGCCGCCGACCAGGGTCCATCCCCGCGGGTGCGGGGGAAACACCCAGGACGTCACCAACGCCGAGGTCGCGGCGGGTCCATCCCCGCGGGTGCGGGGGAAACATCGTCAAGGCCGTCACCAGGACTTTCCAGAAGGGTCCATCCCCGCGGGTGCGGGGGAAACGGGAAGCTGACCGCCCTGGTCGAGCCCGCCGAAGGTCCATCCCCGCGGGTGCGGGGGAAACGACGCGAAGCAGATGGAGCTTGTGAACCGGAAGGGTCCATCCCCGCGGGTGCGGGGGAAACCGGGTGTCGCTGCCCATGCCCTCCAGGACCTCGGGTCCATCCCCGCGGGTGCGGGGGAAACCACGAACACGATTACAACCTTCGGATCGCTTACGGTCCATCCCCGCGGGTGCGGGGGAAACCACGTCCTTGGCGAGTTGGCCGAACATCTGCTGGGTCCATCCCCGCGGGTGCGGGGGAAACCCTTATTGTCGCCGAAAATTCACAAACCAATGGAGTGCGCCCCTCGCGGTGGCCCTGATGTTCGGGCGGCTCTTGCGTGGACCGGTCACACCGTGATGGACTCGGGTTCCAGGCGTCTGGCGAGATACGTCGATCCGGCCTCGATGATTGGCGGCACGGCACCCTGGAGGGCAAAGGCGGCGCGCCGGACCCGGTTGACCGTCTCGAGGTGTTCGGCGAGGGGGCCGTGCTCGCCGAAATCGTGCCAGTGCGCGGGGTCCCGGATGGCGGCGAGCGTGGTCAGTTGGCGGCGGTCCCGGTCGTTGGCGGCGAGCTCCACGGGGGCGCGGAGGCCCTCGAGCGTGCGTTGCATGTGCGCGACTTGGCCGTCGGTCCGGCAGAGCGCCACGACGTGGATAGCCCTCCCCGTGGCGCGGATGCCCGCCCAGAGTGGATCCATCGAGGAGACCCAGTAGGGCCAGCGAAAAACGTCGCGAGCGGTGGCGACGGGGTAGAGGAAGGTGACCAGGTGTCGCGCGGCGTGGGTTGGCAGCTTGGCAGGGAAGTACCGCGCCGTTCGGGTTCCATCACGGGCGGTGTACGTCTGACGGGGGAGTGAAACGGTGTCGATCCCGACGGCGTCCTGGAAGTACTCGACCTTGTCCTGTTGGGTGGGAAGCCAGTTGAGCGTGGGGTGTTCGATGATGTAGTCGAAACAGAGGAGCCGCCGCCAGCGGTTGTGCTCGGAAGTGCGGCGGCGGTAGCGGGTGTGCTCGATGTCGAGTTCGCGGTAGATGGCCCGTGCGGTGAGATGGCAGACGAGCGGCGAGCGGCCTCCGCGCTCGTCGGCAATCGGGAGTTGTCTGGCCCAGTTGCCCGCAATGAGGCGGGCGACGAACCGGCGCGCGGTCGCTTCGGAGCAGCCGTGGAACGCGGCGTACTGCGAGCGGAGAAAGAGCCCACTGTGGAGGGCGACGAGCGCGAGCCAGCGGGCGTCGTCCTTTTTCCAGCCGAGGACGACGAGGTCCTGGTCACGGTCGCGCAGATGGGAGAGGGTCGTTTGTGAAGGGCCGGGGCGCAACCCGCGTTCGCTCTCCGAGGTCGTGGCGGTGGATCGCTCGCTCATCGCAGGACTGTCGGAGCGGAGCATTTGGCCTTCCCGCAGGGATGATTTCGTCGGCGTTGCCGGCGATGGGAGCGACCCCGGAAGCGGCGTGGTGGGGCCACCACAGCGGGCCGATTTTGCGGAGCAAAAGGGGGGGTCGCTCCCAACCCCGGCGCTGACCCAGAGTATCGACACGGAGGTCGGGGCCGTAGAGTGGCCAAACCGAAGAGGCAGAGGCGCTTGCGCGGATGTGAAGCGTTGCCGAAAGTGACGAAAAGCCCCGCACACGGGGGGTGTCGAGCATTCGTCACGGAAAAGCGGCACCATTCGTCATGCATCCCGTTGCCGCCTGACGGGAGCGCCGCGCCGTCCCTGGGGCCACACGCTGCGCGCGCTGGCGCGCTGAGAGAGCTTGCTGGATGCCGGCGTTCAAGCCCGGTGCTCGTCGGCCAGATCGAAAACCTCGTCCGAAGAGGGGTCCGTTTCGGTGGGGTCGCCGTTCTCGTCGGCGGTCGAGGCACCGAAGGTTGAGCGCGCGGGCGAACTCCTCTTGGGTGTCTACACCGACGGTCGGGGGACTGCTCATCCATAGAGCCGGACCACGTTGTCTTGGACCGCCGTGAGGAACGCCGCCCACTGGTCCATGAGCACGCGGCGCCGCGCCAGCAGGTCACTTCGGAAGTAAGCGCCCTCGACCCCTGCGACGGTGTGCGCCAGTGCGGCCTCAGCGATCTCCCGCGGCTTGCCCGTCTCCGCGCACCAGTCCCGGAAAGTGCTGCGGAATCCGTGAACGGTTGCCCGGGCGGCGAGACCCTGGTTCCGCAGGATCTTTGTCAGGGTCATGTTCGACAGCGGCCGGCCCGACCGGAGCGGTGACGGGAAGACCAGCCCGCTCCGGTCGTCCAGCGCCCGCGCCCGCTCCAGAGTGGCCAGTGCGGCTTCGCTCAGCGGCACGCGATGGGTCGCGCCTCCCTTCATCCGATCCGCCGGAATGCGCCATTCGCGAGCTTCCGTGTCGATCTCCGGCCATGTCGCACCGCGAGCCTCGCCGGATCGCGCCGCGGTCAGGATCAGGAACCGGAGGCAGAGTTTCGCCGCCTGGCTCGCTTGGGATGCCGCCACCGTTTCCAGTGCTCTTGCGACCTCGGAATATGGCAGCGCCCGGAAGTGCTGCTTGACGGCGGGCATCTTGGGCAGCGCGCCGTCGATCCCTTCGCCGGCCACGTTCTCCGACACGTAGCCGTGGGCCCAGCACCAGCGCAGCACGGCCCGGATTCGCTGGCGCACGCGCCGCGCCGTCTCCGGACGCGTCGTCCATATCGGCGTCAATACCCGTAGTACGTCCTCCCGGCGGATCTGATCCACAGTCAGGTTGCCGAGTACTGGATGGGCGTGGCGCTCGAGGGTCGCGATCCAGTCGGTGGCGTGCTTGCGGTTCCGCCAGCGCGGCCGGAGGGCGTCGCACGTACTGGATGCGGCCTGCCGGAAGGTCGGCGTCTTGGCTCGGCGCTTCGCAGCGAGCGGATCACCGCCGGAGCGCGCGAGTCGCCGGTTTTCGTGTGCCTGGGCTCGCGCCTCGGCGAGAGTCACCAGAGGAAAGCCGCCCAGCCCGAGATCGTGGCGGCGTCCATCGATCGCCAGCCGTTGGATCCAGGACTTCGATCCGCCGGGCGCGATCCGGAGGTAGAGCGTCGGATCCGCCCGATAGAGGCCGGGTTCAGCGAGCGATTTGGCCCTTGCGACCGTAAGTGTTCCCATAGTTACCCAACGTGTTGCCCCACGCACTACACGGGACTATAGGAGAAGCAGTCGAACAATGCAACACCATAAAGCATTGCAAAATGGGGTATTACTACGGCTTCTTGGGAACAGTAAGGAACGCCAAGACCACCCCGGCGGCGGAGAGGGAGGGATTCGAACCCTCGGCGCGGTATCCCGCGCAACTGCTTAGCAGGCAGCCCTGTTCAGCCACTCCAGCACCTCTCCAACGCCAGACAAGGCGGTAGTTTCGCCGCCGGACGGGGCATGGTACACCGGTGGAATCACGATCGCGTCGTGCCGGCGTACGACGCTGAATCCTGCTATCCTCATGTGTTCCCGCAACACTGGGAAGTCGTCCAATGGCAGGACACACGGCTCTGGACCGTGGAATCGGGGTTCGAGTCCCTGCTTCCCAGCCAGCCGGGTGTGGGCGGAAGGGGCGTCCGCCTGAAGGGAGCCCCGACGTCCGAGGCGAAGGAGATCTCCGATGAGAAAAAACACGATTCGCAAGGCCGGACTCGTCGCGCTCGGCCTGCTCTTGGTCGCGCAAACGGCAATGGCCCAGATGGGTACCGGCCGGGTGTCCGGAACGGTGAAGGATCAGGAGGGGAACCCCATCGAAGGGGCGACCGTCACCGCCCAGGCCGGTGACTCGGGGCGGGTCCTCGAGGCCACCACGGACGATCGCGGCCGCTGGGCCATCCTCGGCTTCCGGTCCCGGGCCTACGACTTCTCGGTCCAGGCGGCGGGCTTCATGCCCTACAACTATCAGGCGCCGATGCGCCAGGCGGGGAAGAACCCCGACATGGACCTCGTCCTCGAGCGCGCCCAGATGGGGCGGTCCGCGGGCACCGGCGGTGGCCTGCTGGCAGAGGCCCAGGAACTGCACCAGGCCGGGCGCTTCGACGAGGCGCTCGCGATGTACGACGAGGTCCTCACGGCCGATCCGACGGTGTACCAGATCAACCTGAACCGGGCCGCGGTGCTCCGCGAGCTTGGCCGGCCGGATGAAGCGAGAGCGGCCTTCCAGATCGTGCTGGACCAGGAACCCGGGAACGCGGCGGCCCTCGTGTCACTGGGCGAGATGGCGATGGCCGACTCGGACATGGACGGTGCGCTCGGCTACTGGGAACAGGCGGTCGACTCCACCGAGGACGAGGTCATCCCGTACAACGTGGCCCAGATCTCCTTCCAGAACGGCGAGACGGAGAAGGCGATCGAGTACTACCTGATCGCCGCCGACCGGCGCGCGGACTGGGCCGAGCCGTTTGTCCAGATCGGCATCGTCTATCTGAACATGGGCGACTTCCCCGCTGCTGCCGAGCAGTTCGAGATGGCGATCGAGGTGGAGCCGGAAAGCGCCGCCGCCGCCCAGGCGCAGGCGATGCTGGACGCCCTTCCGAAGCCGGAGTAACCAGCAACGCCGCCTGCCCGGCGGCATGATTGATTGACAGCCGGTGGTGGAGCCCGCGCGGGTTTCGCTACCGGCTGTTCAATACCGGAGGGGTGGCCGAGCGGCTTAAGGCGGTGGTCTTGAAAACCACTGGCCCGAAAGGGTCCGGGGGTTCGAATCCCTCCCCCTCCGCCGCCGGGGATTGCTCGCCATGATCAAGCCCAAACTGCTCATCACCGGCATCAACGGTCTCCTTGGAAGGGTCTTGCGGGACCCCTTGGGGAGATCCTTTGAGGTCTACGGGCTGGATCTCACGCCGCCATTTTCCGACCGGGTCTTCCAGGCCGACATCGCCGACGCCCGGCAGGTGTCGAAGGTCCTCGACAGGCTGGCCCCGGTCCAATGCGTGATCCATCTGGCGGGCCAGGCCGCCGTCGATACTGCCTGGGAGCCCGTGCTCCGGGTGAACATCCAGGGAACGCGCAACCTCTACGAGGCTGCCCGGGTCTCCGGAGTCAAGCGGGTGGTCTTCGCCAGCTCGAACCACGTTACCGGCGCCTACGAGGGATTCGCGCCTGACCTGCATCTCCACCGTCAGGCGGAACCGGTTCCCATCTCGGTGAACCACCCCATGCGTCCGGACAGCGACTACGGGGTGAGCAAGGCCTTCGGCGAGATTCTGGCCCGCTACTACTGTGCCCGTTGGGGGATGGAATCGATCTGCCTCAGGATCGGCTCGGTGTGTCCGGACGACGATCCCACCACCGATCCCAGGTTCCTGCGCACCTGGCTGAGCCACCGCGACCTGGTCCACCTGGTGGAGTGCAGTCTGAGCGCGAACGTTACCTATGGCGTCTACTACGGCGTATCCGACAACAAGGGAGCCTTCTGGGATCTTTCCAATGCCCGCGCCGAGCTGGGTTACGACCCCCGGGACGACGCCTCGCGGCGTCTTTCCGGATAGGCGTGTTACGCCTCCTTGAGGGGGCGTCGGAGAAGCCGCTGCCGCAGAAGACGGCTGATTCACGGCATCGCTTCCCCGCGAAGAGCGACGGCGCTGGCGTGCCTCCGCTACCTTCGGACGAGGGCCAGGTTGTAAGGATCGTTTCCGACGCCGGTCACCGTGGCCACCACAGTGCGCGATCGGAGATCGATCACATAGACGTACCCGGTCTCCTCGGAGAACGGCTGCGACCCCGGCCCTCCGCTGATCACCGCGTAGCGGCCATCGGAAGTAATCGCTGACCCCTTCGGGCGGGCCGGGCGTCCATCCGCCCGGCTCAGCGGGATACGCGTGACTTCGGCGTGTTCGCCAGCCAGCGCCAGTACCAGGTCCACGATCGACACGTTGCTCGCACGAACATTCGGGACGATCAGCTCCCTCCCGTCCGGGGTCACGGACAGGATGAGTGGATGTGTCTGCTCCTGCGGATCATCGGTCCCTACGAGGATGCGCGCCACTTCGGCGTCTGCGCCGCCGGCGCTCGCCCGATCGACATCGATG
>CAYUVU010000082.1:0-4622 GCA_964448205.1 uncultured Acidobacteriota bacterium | reverse complement strand
CTTCGTTCTCACCGTCCTGCTGGCAGCGCTCGGCACGGCGGCCGTGGCGCCGGCGCAGTACTTCATCCCGTTCTACGGGAAGAACAAGGTCAAGTACGACAAGCACGACTGGCAGGTGTACCGGTCGCCGCACTTCGACGTCTACTACTACCCCGAGATGGAGGAGGAACTCGGGCGGCTGGTGAGCTACGCCGAGAGCGCCTACGAGACGCTCTCCGACGAACTGAAGCACGAGATTCCCTTCGCCATTCCGCTGATCCTCTACAAGACGTTTTCCGAGTTCGCCCAGACGAACCTCTCGCCGTCGGAGATTCCCGAAGGGGTGGGGGCGTTCGCGGAGTCCGCGCGCGACCGGATGGTCATCCCCATCGACAACCCCCCGGATGAACTCCAGGAGCTCTTCCTCCACGAGCTCACCCACATCTTCGAGTTCGACATCATTCCCCGGTCGCTCTTCCGGCAGACGGTGCCGCTCTGGATCGACGAGGGACTCGCCACCTACATGGAGGACGAGTGGGACCCGGTCGACCTGATGGTGGTTCGCGATGCCGCGGTCGCCGACCAGATCCCCACCTTCCAGGAGCTGAACCAGGCGTTCGCGCGGGCCCCCTACTCCTTCGGCGCGTCCATCTTCGACTTCATGGAGGAGCGGTTTGGCAAGGAGGGCGTGCGGCAGTTCGTGTTCTCCCTGCGCCGGGCGGTGACCGGCGGGGTCAGCGAGGAGGTGTTCGAGCAGGCCTTCCGGATGCCTTCCGAAGAGTTCTACCGCGAGTACAAGCGCTGGATGAAGGAGCGGTTCAAGCCGTACCGGGACAAGGAGATTCCCGAGGACTACAGCGTGGACCTGTCGCCGCGCGAAGGCCGGTACGTCGGGGCGATTTCCGCCGCGCAGTCGCCGTCGGGAGAGGTCATCGCAGTGCTGGCCGGGAACCGGCGCGAGTCCGAGTACGACGTGGTATTGCTGTCCGCCAGGGACGGTGAGGTGATCCGTAACCTGACCCCCGGCTACGCGGGCGAGTTCATCAATGTAGTGGGACTCAGCGGTGAGGATCAGCTCATGGGGCGGAACCTGAGCTGGACGCCGGACGGGTCGGAAGTCGCCTTCTTCGGCCGGTTCCAGAAACGCCGGGCGCTCCTCTTCGCCGACGTGGTGGAATCGAGGATCGTCCGGCGCATCGAAATGCCCCTCGACCGCGCCAAGTTCCCGCACGTCGGCCCGGATGGCGAGTGGGTCTACTTCACCGCGCTGAACAACGCGATTTCCGACGTCTACCGGGTGAACATCGCGACGGAGGAGATCGAGAACCTCACCCGGGACGACTTCCACGACAAGTTCCCGACGGTGAGCCCGGACGGCGAATGGGTCTACTACAGCCGGCGGATCAGCGGTTACGACAAGCTCTACCGCCTGCGGGTCGCCACCGGCGAGAAGGAGCAGGTCACCTTCGGGACCTTCAACGACGTGGCCCCGATCTTCGCGCCCAATGGCCGCGACCTCATCTATTCCTCGAATGAGGACGACGGGATCTTCAACATCCGGTCGCTGGACACCGAGACTGGCGACATCCTCCAGTACACCGACGTCCTCGGCGGGAACTTCGCGCCCAGCGTCATCAGGGACCCCGAGACGGAGCAGGAGACACTGCTCTTCACGAGCTACTACAAGGGCAACTGGGGGTTGCACACCCTCGGCATGGACGAGCCGGTGAAGGAGATCTTCGCCGACACCATCGTCCGCACCCCGGGGCCGGTCATCGACTTCGTGCCCACCGTGAATCACCAGGTCATCAGCGAGAACAAGCGCGAGAAGGGACGCTTCGAAAAGCTGTTCCTCGACGGCCCGCCCCCGATCACCGCCGGGTTCACCAGCGACTTCGATTTCCTCGGCGGCACGGCGATCTCGCTCTCCGACGTCCTCGGTGACGACCGGCTCTCATTCACCGCGTATTCCGTCCGGTCCTACCGCATCTACAACGCCCAGTACGCGAATCTGTCGGGACGGTTGCAGTACGCCGTCGAGGCGCACGACCAGACGTCCTTCTTCTATCCGGGACTCCCGTACTACATCCAGAGTTTCTGGTCGCGCGCCGACAGCATCGGCACGATCCGCTCGTCGGGGGCCTCGGCCCGGGCGCTCTATCCGCTCAGCCGCTTCCGCCGGTTCGAGATGGGGATCGGCTACGACTACCAGAGCGCCGGCTTCGAAAACGTCTACCTCCAGCCGGGTGAGGATCCGCTCTTCCCCCAGCAGTTCATCGATCAGTACGACAACTTCTACAGCCGGATCTTTCCGAGCGGCCACGTTCTGCCGGCGCGCGCCGCCTTCGTTCAGGACACGATCCGGTTCCGCCAGCTGGGCCCGGCGGTGTTCCCGCAGGCCGGCAGCACGGTCTATGCGGGACTCGAGTGGTCCCCGGGCGGAGCGTTCCTGTCGAGGACCACCTTCAACCTCGATGCCCGCAAGTACTTCCAGGTCACGACCTCCAGCGTGCTGGCGGCGCGGCTCAAGTGGATGCACAGCTCCGGCGACGCGCCGGCGTTTTTCTGGTTCGGCGGCATGGGCGAGCTCCGCGGCTACGACCTCTACTCCTTCGTCGGCAACCGCGGCGGGCACGCCACCGTGGAATTCCGCTTCCCGATCATCGATGCCGCCATCACTCCCCTGGGGCTCATCGGTCCGTTCCGCGGCAGCGTGTTCATTGATGCCGGCGGGGCCGCCTACGACGGAGAGGAGTTGAACATCTACTCCTCCGAGCGCCGGGAGTCGCGGCTGGGCCGGCTCTGCGGTCCGCGCCAGAACGTGGTCTGTGTTTCGGAAGGGGGCGGCCTTGACGACTTCGTGGCTTCCTACGGATTCAATGCCCGCGTCTACTTCCTCGGGCTGCCGCTGAACTTCGCCTGGTCCAAGCGCACCGACTTCGCCACGACGCTCGACGGCTGGAAGTTCGACTTCTGGATGGGCTGGCCCTTCTAGCCACGAGCGGTCCGGAGGACCGCCCGGCGCTTCGCGCCCATCGCACACCGGCTTGGAACGCCGGGTTCCCGAGCTACGAGGAATGGATGCCGGCTGGCGCCGTCTCCCATCCCTCGTGCTCAAGGGGTCTCCGCAGAGCTATCGCTCTGCTTCGGAAACAGCCGGCACGCGGCCCGCAGGGCCGCAAAGCGCGTAGTGCTGCTCATCCGCGTGGCGTGCCGGGATGCACCGTCGACCTCCAGTCGCGGGATGTCGCACACCGGCTTGGAACGCCGGGTTCCCGAGCTACGAGGAATGGAAGCCGGCTGATGCCGACTTCCATCCCTCGTGCTCAAGGGGTCTGCGCAGAGCGGTCGCTCTGCTCCGAAACAGCCGGCACGCGGCCCGCAGGGCCGCAAAGCGGGTCAGGCCGTGTCCCCCGATGGCGTCGCCGCGGAACCCCCCGCCTGAGAACCCCAGCTACCCCAGACTCTGGATCCAGGACACCGCTTCCGGCGCCAGTCCCGGGCCGTCGTGCTTGACGTAGAGATACAGGGTCTCCACCCGGTGGCGCAGCCGCTCCAGCATCCCGGCGATCACCACGCGCTCCTCGGGGGTGTAGGGAGGGTCCCGGCGGAGGCGCACGTAGGCGAAATCGGCCGTGACGGGAACGTCCGGCTGCGCTTCCAGCTCCGAGACTCCGGCGACGAGCGCCGCGCCGGCCGCGCGGCAGGCGTCGCGCACGGCGTCACAGTCCCACGAGTCGTGCCGGAACTCGAGCGCGGCGCGGGTTCCCGCGGGCAGGCTCGCCAGGAACGCCGCCAGCCGTTCGTCGTTGCGGCGAAACCACGGGGGGCACTGGAAGAGAATCGGCCCCAGGCGATCTCCAAGCGGCTCGAGCGCCTTGACGAAGGAAGCCACCGACTCCCCGGTATCCGCGAGCTGGGCCCGGTGGGTGATTCCCTGATTCGCCTTGACCGCGAAGCGGAAGGACTCCGGCGTGCTCTCGGCCCAGGACGCCGCGAGCTCGGGCTTGGGAAAGCGCCGAAAGGTGTGGTTCACCTCCACGCTCCGGAACACCGAAGCGTAGTGGGAAAGGAAGTCGGCGGGCTTCGTCTTCTCCGGATAGAAGGCGCCCACCCACTCCCGAAAGCCGTAGCCGGACGTGCCGGCGAGGAGGTTCAACTGCTCTCGAAGAGGCTGTCGAACGCGGCCTTGGCGTCCCGGGCGGTGTCCAGCTTCCTCCCGGTCACGTCGAGGACCTCGGTGGGACGGAAGTGGAGACACTCGTTGCCGGCCCACTTGTTGACGATGCGCTCCGGAACGTCGGCCCGGCATTCGTAGCGTTCCTTCGGATCGAAGAACGTGCAGTGCCGGCAGGAGCGGAGCGGCGTGCTGCACGTGGGACACGTCGAGCCGACGACGATCGACACCTCTCCGGTCGGCCACTGATACCCGCAGCGGGCGCAGCGGGTCACGATAGTGGCGCGCCGGTCTCCGGCGAGGCGGAGCGTCCGCAACTGCTCGGTGTTGCCGAGATCGGCGAGCCGCTCGCCCACCTCGCGTTGGAACCGGCGCTGCTCTTCGCTATCGCGACGCTTGCGCTGTCCGCGGCGGCGGTACTTCATTCGGGAAGAAGATCTACGGGGATTTCGAAGGACAGCCCGAG
>CAYUVU010000081.1:0-18795 GCA_964448205.1 uncultured Acidobacteriota bacterium | reverse complement strand
CTCCACCGTGGCGCGGAGATCTCCCGCGAGCAGCATTCCGATGCCGTAGTCGTTGAAGCGAAGCGCTCGCGCGAGATCACCCGGGACGGCTTCGGTTGGGGGAGAGGCTTCGCCAGCCACGGGTAGGCGGACCGAGCCGGTGGCCATCTCCACGATCGGCACGTCGGGCGCCGCGAGGTCGTCCGCGAACCGGACCGCCCGATCGTCGTAGGCCGAAGCGACCTCGCCGCCTTCCTCGAGCTGTCCCCGGAAGGTCCACTGGGTGTGCCACCAGTCGAACTTCCGGTAGTTCAGACGCGCGGTCAGGGTGACCGGCCCCTCGACATCCTCCGGGACCTGCAACCGGTAGCGCACCGTGTGGGCGGCGCCCGGGGGTATCGGAGAGACGTAGAGGACGCTGCGCGCCGACCAGGCGTTCCGCTTGTTGATCGGGTTGCCGCGCGCGTCGAGCAGCAGCGAGCGGAAGAAATGCGCGGAGCCGTCCACCGGGGCGTCGTCCGCCTCGCCCGCCTCGCCGGTGAAGCCGCTCCAGAAGAAAGGTCGGCCGGTGGCGTCTTCCGCCTGAAACTCAAGCCAGACCTCCTGGGCGTCGATGGTGCCGCTCGGGAAGAAGTGGCCAACATTGCGCGTGCGCACCACGACGTCGACCCTCACGGTCTCGCCCGGAACCAGCGCCGGCAACGCCTCGTCGAGCGGGGCGCTCAGCTCGCCGAGCGGACCCGTGCCGGCGTAGCGGGTGGTGGGTGCGGCCGCCTCTTCTCCGATCGCGAAGGTGGACGCCAGCGCCAGCGGATCCGGGCCGCCGGCCGCCGGCTCATCGTCGGGACCCTCGCCGGCATCGTCACGGACGAGGCCGAAGATGTCCACGGTCACCTGTCCGGCGCGGAGGAAGTCGCGGACCGCCTGGAGCTGTTCGTCCAGCCCGAAGTGGGTGGGAAGCGCGGTGTTCGCGGTGGCGAAGCGATGGGAACGGATCAGGCCGCCCACCGCGGCCGGATCCTCGCCGGCGACCGGCGGCATGTGGCAGTCCGCGCAGGTCTTCGGCGCATCCGGGTAGTAGAAGGAGCGGGCGCCCTCTCCCGACACGCCGCTCGCCTGCCAGTTGTCATAGCTGTTGAAACCCCGCAGCCAGCGGTAGTCGTTCACCGGCTGGTCGAGATGCACCTTGTGGCACGTCGAGCAGAAGGCCGAGCTGTCGCCGGTGTGGAGCGGCTTCAGGAACGCCTGGCGGTGGGGTTCGGGGTCGAGGTGGATCACGAGGTCGTGAAGCGTCCGGATCAGCGGATCCTCGGAGGTGGCGAGGTCGTGCATCTCCGGGTACTCGATGACGAAACCGGCATTCCCCATCGTGTCCTTCACCCGGGTGATCGCGTGGCAGGAAACGCAGCCGAGTCCGGCGCTCGCGGACGGACGGTCCACGATCTCGGCGATCGGCCGGTCCATGAGCCCGCTGAAGAGCACCGCGTGGTCGTGGCAGCCGGCGCACCACTTCGAAGGGGTGACGCCGACGACCTCCTGCATGTATTCGATGGAGCGCCGGTACCAGGGGTTGTTGAAGGACGCGAAACGGTGCGCCGACTCGCTCCACTGGTGGGTGATGTCGCCGTGGCAGCGGCCGCACGCGTCGCTGCCCAGGAAGAACTCCTCGGGGATGAGCCCGCCGTGAAGCGTTTCGGCCGCCGACGGGAAGAAGGGTCCGTCCGCCCCGCCCATCGCCTCGCCGTCCATGGTCGTGGGAGGCAGCCCGGCGTTCAGCAGCGGCCCCGACGCGGGCAGCAACGGTCTGAGGAGCGCGCCGGCCGGGATGGCGACGGCCAGCAGCAACGGAGCGAGCAGCATCCGGCGCGTGGCGAGAAGCGCGGCGAAGCCGGCGGCGGCGGCGAGGTGGGCGTAGAGAAGCGGCCGGCTGGCCGGTGTCGATCCGACGATGGCGAGACCCAGTCCGGTGAGCGCCAGCAGGGTCCCCGAGACCCAGAACCACCGCCGCAGCGGATCGGCTCGCAGCGCGGGGCCGACCTTCTTCCACCCCCAGATCATCAGCTTGAGCGCCGCGATGCCGAGCACCGGGTGCAGGAGGATCTGCGCGGAGTGGAAGAGATTCGCTCCCCGCGCGGCCAGCAGGTACCCCGAGTTGATCAGGAGCAGCGCCGCGGTGGCGGCCAGGAACCGGTGGCGGAGGATCAGGTCGGCCCTCCGGACTCCACGCCCGCCTCGCGGAGCGCCTTCCTCGCGATCCGGGTGATCAGGATCGTGACCAGCACGAACGCGGCGAGCCCGACGATCCGCAACCCGGCCTCGAGCGGGTCCGACTCGCCCGAGACGGCGCGGGCGACGCTGCTCCCGAGATAGATGTAGAGAAGCGTTCCGGGAAGGATCCCGGTCGCCGAGGCCAACAGATAGCCCGGGAACGAGACCCCGGTGAGGCCGTACGCGTAGTTCAGCACCGTGAACGGGAAGACCGGGGTGAGCCGGGTGAGGAAGACGATCTTCCAGCCCTCCGCGGCCACCGCGCGGTCCACCGCGGCGAAGGAGGGCTTCCGGGCGAGCCAGCCGGCGACCCGTTCGCGGGCGAGCCGCCGGGCCGCGAGGAAGGCGAGCGCCAGTCCCGCGGTGGCTCCGAGCCAGACCGCGGCGGTGCCCGCGGCGAACCCGAAGGCGCCGCCCGCGATCAGGGTGAGCGCCGACCCCGGGACCGCGAACACGGTGGCGACGGCGTAGAGCGCCGCGAAGACCAGGAGGCCCGTGGTTCCCTGACCCTGCGCCCACGCGGCGCCCGCCTCGATCCAGTCCCCGATGGGGAAAATCACCACCAGCGCCACGATCAGTGCGAGCAGGGCTCCCAGCTTGAGCGTCTTGTTCATCGCCGCCTCCGGTAGAGCCACTCGAAGATCGCCTTCGCCCGGGGAGTGAGTCGAGTCCGCTGATAGGCGTCGGCCACCCGCTGCGCCGCTTGCGCCCAGGTGGGATAGCCGTGAATCGTCGAGGACAGCGACGCCAGCCCGACCCCGTGCTTCGCGGCGACCATGATTTCGTGGAGGATCTCACCCGCGCGCGGAGCGCAGACGGTGGCGCCCAGGATTTCGTCCTTTCCCCTGCGGGTGACGACCTTGACGAAGCCTCGCGTCGCCGCCTCGGTGATGGCGCGGTCGAGGTCGTCGTTATCGTGCCGGTGGACGTCCACCGGGAGGTTCTTCGCCTCCGCGTCTTCCTCCCGGAGCCCGAAGTGGGCGACTTCGGGATCCACGTACGTCACCCAGGGGACGTAGCGGTAATCCGCCTTCGCGCGGGGCAGGGGAGGCGGCAGGAGGATGTTCCGCACCACCAGCCGCGCCTGGTAGTCGGCGGTGTGGGTGAACCGGTAGGGGCCGGCCACGTCCCCGCACGCGTAGATGTGGCCCACGTTCGTGCGGAGCGCGCCGTCCACGGGCACGCCGCTGCGCACGTCGTACTCCACGCCGGCTGCTTCGAGGCCGAGATCCCGCACGTTCGGGGACCTCCCCGTGGCCACCAGCAGGCGCGAAGCGGTGACCGCGCGGGTGCCGCCGTTACAGCCCATTTCCGCGGTGATGTCGCCGTTCGGCTCCCGGCGGAAGGCTTCGACGCGGCAGTCGGTGACCGTCTCGATCCCTTCGGCCGCGAAGGCTTCGTGGACGACCGCCGAGACCTCGGCGTCGTCCCGGGGCAGGAGCCGGCTGACGTCGGTGAGGATCGTCACCCGAACCCCGAGCCGGTTCATGACCTGGCCCATCTCGCATCCGATGGGGCCGCCCCCGAGCACGATCAGCGACTCGGGAGGCGTTTCCTGCTCGTCGAAGAACGTCTCGTTGGTGAAGTAGGGCGCCTCGTCGATCCCGGGGATCGGAGGGACGAACGGCCTGGTTCCGGTGGCGATCACGAAGTGGGCGCCCTCGAGACGCGTCCCGTCGTCAAGTTCCACCGCGTGCGGGCTCGTGAACCGGGCGCGCGCCTCGAAGACGTCCACTCCGAGACCCTCGAACCGCTCCACGGAATCGTTCGGAGCGATCCGGGCGCGCCGCTCGCGCATGTGCTCGAAGACGCGCTGGAACCGGAAACGCGGCTCCATCGCATCGAGTCCGTGGGCTTCCGCATTGCGGATGCCCTGGATGAGTTTCGAGGTGGAAACGAGCGCCTTGGAAGGCACGCACCCGTAGTTGAGACAGTCGCCACCCATTTTGGCCGCCTCCACCAGTGCGACGCGTCCCCCGAGACCCGCGGTGCCGGCGGCCGTCACCAGACCCGCCGTGCCCGCCCCGATGATGACTACGTTGTATCGGCCCTTGCCGCGTTCATTCTTCATGCTTCGTACGGAACTCTATTTCGGCGGCGTGCGGACGCGGCGGTAGGCTAGTGCGTTGCCGGGACACCACACGAATCCAATGGCGGAGCGCAGGAGAGGCATGAGACCCGTTTCCGGCCGCTGGGTTCTCGGCCTCGACGAAGCGGGGCGGGGCGCGGCGTTCGGGCCGATGGTGGTCGCCGGCGTGGCGCTGGACCCGCTGAAGGCCGGCGCCCTCACGCGGCTGGGAGTACGCGACTCCAAACAGTTCGGGGCCGGTGACGCGGCGCGCACGCACCGGCGGGCGCTGACCTCGCACATCGAGCGGCTCTCCGAGTGCATCGTGATTCGGGTGCTGGACGCCGTCGAGGTGGACCGCTACGCCGAGGCCGGCGATCTGAACGTCCTCGAGCGCCGCGCCGCCGACGAGATCCTGCGGGAGGCGGGTCCGGTGCACCGGGTGGTGGCGGACGGCCAGCAGCTCTTCCAGGCGCTCCGCGAGCGCTATCCGCATCTCGAGGCCGTGGACGACGGCGAATCGCATCATGTGGCGGTCGCCGCCGCCAGCGTGATCGCCAAGGACCGCCGGGACGCTCTCCTCGAGACCCTGATGGAGCCCTACGTGTCCGAATACGGAGAGGTGGGGGGCGGCGGCTACGTGAACGCGGCCACCGAGCGGTTCCTCCGCGCCTACCACGACCGCACGGGAAAGCTGCCGCCCGACACCCGCCGGAGCTGGAACTGGGACGTGATCCGCGAGCTCCGCGGCGCCCCGAAGCTGTTCTAGAGGACGCGCCGGCTTGGAACGCCGGTCTCCGACCGGCACGCGCGGTGCTCCGCACCGCGCACGTCGTAGCTCCACCCATGCCCCGGACGGCGGCACCGGCTTGGAGCGCCGGCTTCAGCCGGCACAGCGGCCCGCAGGGCCGTGGACGGTTCTTCGCTACCCCGCGTGCATTGGCGGGCAGCCGCGCTCTACCGACGAATTGAGGTCCGTCTGGCCGCCCGCCTTCGGCGGGCTGTGCCGGCTGAAGCCGGCGTTCCAAGCCGCTCTGCGATTGCGGCCGGACGGCCGGCGTTCCCAAGCCAGCTGCGCGGTTACGTCGCGGCAGCCCGACGGCTGGACCAGTCCTCGCATTCCAGGCCGCTAACCCGCGTGAACTCCCGTGCGTTTGCGGTCACGAGCACCAACCCGCGAACGCGCGCCTGGCCGGCGATCAGGACGTCATAGGGACCGATCGGGAGCCCGCTACGTTCCAGTTCGGCCCGGACGGCTCCCGCCGAACGTGCGTCCGACGCGTCGAACGGGACGATCTCCAGTCCCACCGAGTCCAACCGGGCGACGTTGTCTCCGGCGCGACGGCTCTTGAATGCTCCGTAGTACAGCTCGAATGCGACCAGGGAGGACAGCCCGACATCCGGCACGGCGTGTTGGCGGACTCGTCGCTCCAACTGGAGATCGCTCCGGTTGAGTAGGGCGATGCAGGCGTTGGTGTCGAGCAGGTACCGCATCACCGGAACAACGAATCGAGTTCAGGTCGTTTCTGTTGGTCCGGCTGCTGGCGTCCCCCGGCGAAGAAATCGTCGGAGAACGTGCCGGCGATCGCGTCCAGCCACGCCCAGTCCTCCGCGATCGGCTCGAGAACCACCTGGCGTCCCTGCCGGCGAATCCGCACTTCGTTCCCTTCCATCCGGAACGATTTCGGCAGGCGCACCGCCTGCGAACGCCCGGACCAGAAGAGCTTCGCGGTTTCCGCCATAGGCTGTCTGCACGAGAGTATATCTCATTGAGATATATCACCCGTTCCGACCCGCGCCGCGAGCACCCGGATGTGTTCCCGCGCCGCCGGCTCCAGCGAGCGGTTGTAGAGGATCGCGGCCGGGTGGTAGAGGGTGACGAACTCGCGGTCCGGCCAGTCGGGAAGTTCGAAGAATCGGCCCACCTGGGCGCCGAGCGGTCCCTTCGCGCGCTCGGGGGCGAAGTGCCGGAGCGCCGTCGCTCCCATGAGCGCAATCACGCGGGCCGGGGAAAGGGCGAGCTGCCGCTCCAGGAACGGGCGGCAGCGGGCCGCCTCCTCCCGGTGCGGCGCCCGGTTGCCGGGTGGGCGGCACTTCACCACGTTCACGATGAGGAGGTGCTCGTCGGTGGAGAGGCCTTCCGCTCGGAAGAGGCCGTCCAGCATCTTTCCCGCGCGGCCGCAGAACGCGACACCCCGGGCGTCTTCCTGCGCCCCGGGCGCCTCGCCGATCGCCAGGATCTTCGCGTCCGGGTTCCCGCGGTCCACCACGATGTTGGTTCGGCCCGCCGCCAGCGCGCAGCGCGTGCAGCCGCTTTCCCGGAGCCGTTTCCGGAACTCCGCGTACCCCTCGGCCGCCAGTACCCTGCGGAGCGGGTCCGGACGCGGCCCGGGCACCCGGATCACCGTCCCCGGTGCTCGCCGAAGACCGCGCGCAGCGCGTCGCTGATCTCCCCGACGGTGGCCAGCGCGGAGACTGCGTCCAGGATGGCCGGCATCAGATTCCCGCCCCCCGACGCCACCCGGCCCACCTCGGCCAGCGCGCCGGCTGCCCGGGTTTCGTCGCGCCGCGCCCGCAGCGCGCGCACGCGTTCGACCTGGGCCGCTTCCGTCGCCGCATCCAGTTCGAAGGGTTCGACGTGGCTGCCTTCTCCCTCCCGCCGGAACCGGTTCACCCCGACGACGACTTCATCGCCGGCCTCCATGTCCTGCTGGTAGGCGTAGGCCGCCTCCTGGATGCGGGCCTGCACGAAGCCCGCCCGGATGGCCTCCACGGCGCCACCGAGCCGGTCCACCTGCTCGATCCACTCCAGGGCCTCCGCCTCGATCCGGTCGGTGAGCGCCTCGATGGCCCACGACCCGCCGAGCGGGTCCGCGGTGGCCGCCACTCCGCTCTCGAAGGCGATCACCTGCTGGGTGCGGAGCGCCAGCTCGGCCGTCTCCTCGGTCGGGAGCCCGAGCGCCTCGTCGAGGGCGTTCGTGTGGAGCGACTGTGTACCCCCGAGGACCGCCGCCAGCGCCTCCAGCGTCGTCCGGACCACGTTCACCCGGGGTTCGAGGGCGGTGAGCGTGGATCCCGCGGTCTGGGTGTGGAACCGCAGCATCCGGGCCCTCGGGCTCTCGGAGCCGAAGCGGTCCCGAAGCAGTTTCGCCCAGAGACGGCGGGCGGCGCGGAACTTGGCCACTTCCTCGAGGAAATCCCGGTGGGCGTTGAAGAAGAAGGAGACGCGGGTCGCCACCTCGTCCACGGACAGCCCCCGCGCGACCGTCCACTCGACGTAGGCGAGGCCGTTCGCGAGCGTGAATCCCACCTCCTGGGCAGCGGTGCAACCCGCCTCGCGCATGTGGTAGCCGCTGACGCTCACCGGCTGGAACCGCGGCAGCTCGCGCCGGCACCACTCGATGAGGTCGGTGGCGAGCCGCATGGAGGGCTCGGGCGGATAGATCCAGGTGCCGCGCGCCGCGTACTCCTTCAGGATGTCGTTCTGGACCGTTCCCGCGATCTTCTCCGGCGCCACGCCCTGACCCCGCGCCGCGGCCACGTAGAGAGCCACCAGGGTCGGCGCCGTGGCGTTGATCGTCATGGAGGTGGAAACGGCGTCGAGGGCGATGCCGCGGAACAGCGTTTCCATGTCTTCCAGCGAATCGATGGCGACCCCGACCCGGCCCACCTCGCCGGCGGCCAGCGCGTGGTCGGAGTCGTAGCCGATCTGCGTCGGCAGGTCGAAGGCGACGGAAAGACCCGTCTGCCCGCGCTCCAGCAGGCGCCGGTAGCGGCGGTTGGACTCGGCGGCGGTGGCGTAGCCCGCGTACTGCCGCATGGTCCAGAGCCGCTCGCGATACCCGGCCGCCCGGATCCCCCGGGTGAACGGCGGCTCGCCCGGCAGACCGGTCCGGGCCCCGGCGTCCGGTGCGTCCGCCGGCAGGTAGACCGGCCGCAGGTGGCGGCGTGAGCCCCCGCGCCGCGAAGTCACCGAGCCGGGTCTGACTCCGGGGCGCAGGCGAACTCGCAGACCAGCACCTGATTGCCCCAGATTTCCGAACGTGACTGGTCGAGTGGACAGAGCTGGATGAGTTCCTCCTCGAAGAAGAGCGGGCACTCCTCGGTGAGCGTCGGACGAAGGTCCTCCGGCCGGGCGATGGTCATTTCCAGGCGGCGGTTCACCGGTGTCCAGCCTTCCGCCTCGCCCACCGCCTTGAGGTCGCGCAGCAGTTGTTCGATCTGCCGGCGCGCGGTGGGCAGCGGCACCTCCCGCTCCTGGACGCCGGCGAGGATGTCGCGGGCCCGCTCGCGCAGTTCGTCGATCGTCGCCGGCGGCGCGGCGGCCCCGGTCTGGGTTTCGGAGGCCAGGCCGGCCGCAGCGAGAACGAACGCCGTACCGAGGGCGGCGGCGGTCCGGGTGCGCAACCGGCTCATCTTCCGGAGCCCAGTGCCTGCTGCGGCTGCGAGGACGGCGGGTTCCACAGACCTTCATCCCCGATCCGGTCCGCGAGCCAGGAGCGAAGCGGGACGTCTTCCGGCTGCGGCTGATACCAGCCGACCTCCGTGAGGCCGTCCCCGAGGAGTTGCCGGAGCACCGGATCGCAGCGTTCGAGCAGCGCCGCCGGCATGGCCGTGTAGTCGAGCGCGCGCAGCCAGCGGTAGCTGTAGCCGAAGAAGAGCGCCTTGCGCACCACCTCGGAAGTGTTCTTCCCGTGACGGTGCCAGAGCCGGCGGTCGAAGATCACCGCGTCCCCGGGAGCGGCCTCGAGCAGGAGCCGGCCGTCCCAGTCGGGGTCGTCACACCCGGGAGGAGGGGCATCGAGCCGGTGGCTCCCCGGAATCACCTCCATGGCGCCCCGGTCCGGCCCGCGGGTGTCGGTGAGCCAGTACCCGACCTTGACCGACAGCCGGGGCGCGGGGCGTTCCAGTTCGAGGACCGGGCGGCCGCTGTCCTGGTGCCAGACGGGCGCCCGGCACTGCCGGCCGCCCCAGGTCTCGGGCGGATACACCACGAGATGCGAGATGTAGAGCTGGATGTTCCAGCCGAGGATGTCCCAGACCTTCGGGAACGTTCGTTGCCACGCGACGAGTTCGAGAAAGGCCGGGTCGAAGCGGATGACCGAGAAACGGGACATCATGTCGCCGGGGGCCAGCTCCAGCCGACGCCGCTCCCGTTCATCGAGGCGGTCCACCGCCTCGAGAAGGCGGGTCAGGGCGCCCGGGTCGAGCGCCCCGGGTACGACGAGATAGCCGTCGCGCTGGAAGGCCGCCAGTTCGCGCGGCGTGATGGCGTGCAGCAGATGCGCCTCGGTGAGGCCTTCGAAGACCTGCCCGTCCATCGGGAAGTGGATCGTGGACCCGGCCGTTTCGACCGGAGGAGCGACGAGTTTTCCCACAGTTTTCGAGGGACCCGGGGCATGGAGGAACCCCGGAGATTCCCCGCCGTTAGTATTGTCCAAGTGACCCGCAGGCGTCTTTATCTGTTCTTCGTCTTCGCCTGGGCGGCGTTCCTGGCGCTGGGCGCCAGCATCTATCTCGGGCCCTACTTCGCGGCATGGCAGATCCGCGAGGCGGTGGCCGCCGGGGACGCCGAAACCCTCCACGACTTCGTGGATTTCGAAGCGGTTCGCGACAACCTGAAGAGCGAACTGCGCCGCACGGTGGGAGCGTCCCGGCGAGCCCGGAATCGCGAGAACGCCGCCTCGGGAGACGGGGGAGCCGAGGCTCCCGAGGCCTCCGAGCCGGCGCCCGATCTGGGGACCCAGCTCGCGGTGGCGGTGGGGGAGGCGATGATCGACCAGTTCGCGACCCCCGAGGGAGTGGACCGGGCTCTCCGTGACGGCCCGACGGTCGCCAAGGGATGGTCCGCCTTCCTGGACCTCGGCGGCGAGTCCGGGGAGGCGGTCGAAGGGGCGGGCGGGGTGTCGGTGAGCGCCGAGTACGAAGGGTGGAACGACTTCGCCGTGCGCCTGGGCGTGGAGCGGGACCCGCCCGGGGAGGATCCCCTCTGGGCCGACATCCTGTTCGAGCGGCGGGGGATCTGGGCCTGGCGCGTCACCGGCGCCCGGGTGAGTCCCGAGGCCATTCCGCTGCTCACGCGCTGAGGGGCCGCCGGCGCTCCTACGGGTCGAGCCGCGCGTTCGACTCGGCGAGCGTCGGGATTCCTTCCGTTCCGGGGGATTCGATGCTGACCGCTGCCGCCGCGGCGGCCAGGCGGGCGGCGTCTTCGGGCGGCGCTTCGTTCCACAGCTCCACAAAGAGGGCGGCGGCAAACACGTCCCCCGCGCCGGTGGGGTCCACTTCGGCGCCCGGGCTGGCGGGGATCTCGACAGCCGGGAGTCCGGGCCGGCGAAGCACTGCCCCGTGGCGGCTCCGGGTCACCGCGACGAGAGGGACCGGGAGGTCCATACCCTCGGGCAATTCCGCCTCGGAGAGCGACAGGAAGTCGAGGCCGGCCAGTCTTCCGCGCGCCCGGGCTGACCAACCGGTCGAGACCTGACCCGCGGCGTCCCAGCGCCGGATCAGGCCCTGCGGCGCCGCACCCGCGCGAGCGCCCCGGCCCCGCGGCCGGGGCAGCGGGCCTCGGCCTCCGAGTTCATCGGCGACCGGGACGTACAGCACCGCGGATCCCGGAGGCAGCCCCGTCACGGCCCGATGGATTCCCGATTCCGGAATGGTGGCGGCGCGACTCAGGATGGATTGCTCCCGGGACCCGTCGGGCCGATAGCGGTTTCGGAAGCGGGTCCGATCCCGCGAGCGGATCCGGTACACCAGGATGCCGGCCAGCGCATCGAGATACGGAAATGCCGCATCCACGGCCGTGAGGATCGCGGTCGGGACGCCAAAGCGGTGGGCCAGGAGTCCCGCGAAGGCGGCGGCGCCCCCGAGCCGGGGCCCGTCTGGGGTCAGATCTTCGGTCAGGTGCCCCACGACGAGCAGGCGGGGCCGTTGATCCCCGGCTCCCCTAGAATCGAGAGCGCCCGTCGCGGCTGCCGGTGCGTTCTCCCCGGCTGCCGATCGGCACCCATGCTCGTCTGGACTTCGCTCATCGCCCGCGACAAGCGGCGTTCGCTGCTCTCGCTCTCGGGCACGGTCCTGGGCGCGCTGTTCTTCGTCCACCTCGGGAACTTCTATGGGTGGACGCTGCCGTGGCTGCTTGGTGGCATCGTGGTGGCTCTGTTCCTCATCCGCTCGGCGGGCGCGACCATCTGGTTCCTCAGCCGGCACCCCTTCTCGGTCTGTGATCTTGGTCTCAGCGAGGCCGCCGTGCCGGGAGGAGTGATCCACTGCGCGGTCCGCATCGTGACAAGGCGGCCGGTCGAGATCAAGGAGGCCCGGATCACGCTGACCGCCGAGCGGCGTGACGCCGAGGGGAAGAACCGCGAGGTGTTTTCCGCGGATCACGACCTCTGCCGGAACGAGTCCGTTCCGGCAGCGGGCCGTTGGGAGACCGCGTCGGAGCTCCCGGTCCCCGAGGACGCGCGTTTCTCGTATCGCTCCTTCGAGGGCCGGTTCCGCTGGCTGGTGCGCGCCCGTATCGAAACGAGCGACGACACCGTTGCCGAGGAGGGAATCGAGGTGCTCATCGCCCCGGCGGAGTAGCCGCCCGGAAGCAGTGCCCCGGGGGCCGGCCTCGGGTTTCAGGCCGCTAGAGCCGAACCTGGACGACGAGGGCGTCGTAGCCGTGACCCCGGAGGGCCCGGGCGGTCAGTTCGGCATCCGACCGTTTCAGGAATCGCCCGACCCGGACCCGGTGAACCCCGTCACCCGCGGTCACCTCGACCCCCGAGTACCCGTCGTCGCGGAGTTTTCTGGAGAACTCCTCGGCGGTCTGGCGGCGGCCGAAAGCCGCTACCTGCACGGTGAAGGGGATCCGCGGGGGAATGTTCGCCACCGTCAGCCTCACCTGCGCCACCCCCTGCCGGACCATGCCGAGACGGCGCGCGGCCTCGTGGGACAGATCGATCACCCGAGGGTGGACGAAGGGGCCGCGGTCGTTGATCCGGACCTGGACGGTGGCGCCCGTCGCAAGGTTCGTGACTTCCACGATGGTGCCGAAGGGCAGGGTGCGGTGGGCGGCGGTCAGCGCGCCGGGGTCCATCGGCTCGCCGCTCGCGGTGGGTCGGCCCCGTTCCTCGATGCCGTACCAGGATGCTTCGCCGACCGTGGCGAGGTCCGATGGGGTCGCCGCCGGCCGGTTGGTGCTGGCGCACCCGCCGGCGAGCATTGCGAGGATCGCGAGGAACCCGGCCCGCGCCCATGGCGCCGGATCGTGCGTCTTGAGCCCCGGGGACCTCATTGTTTGTACCGCCTGGTGTTGGGATCCACGCCCCGGGGTATGGACAGCGACTGCCACTCGGCCGAGAACGCCTTCGCCAGCAGGACGATCTGGCCGGTGTGGTAGGCGAGGTGGAGCACCTGCCTCTCGATGGCCTCCTGGACCAGAAACGCCTCTCCCCGGATCCGGATGGTGCGGTCGAGGTCGGCGGGGCCGAGCTTGGCGAGGTTCGTTTCGAGCAAAGCGAACGCCGCGCGCCACTCGGCCAGCAGTTCATCCCGCGAGAGCTGGTCGCAGGGATCGAATTCAGATTCGCGGTTCCGGTCCGGTTTCTCGCCGTCCGTGGTCAGGAACTCCGTCCAGCGCGACCGGATGTTGCCGGCCAGGTGCCGCATCAGGATGGCGATCGAGTTGCTGCCTTCCGACAGCCGGCGATGGAGCGCCGCGTGATCCGGCGTCTGCCCGATCGCCGCCTCGGCCAACCGGCGCAACCGTCCGAACTCGAAGCGCGCGTTCTCCAGATACAACTCTCCCGGAGGCTGGTGCGGCGCCGATACCGGGCCGTTCGGTCGGTCGTTCATGGGAGAGAGGTGTCTTCAAGCCGTGGAAGCGGGTGGCTGGCGCGGACCTCGGCCCGCCAAGGCTGCTGGACCCGGGAGCGAAACCCTCGGGTTTCGCCGTTCGGGAAGCCTGTCTGTCACCGGATCGCGGCAGGACCGCGCGGGAAAGACAGGCGAGAAGGATAGACGGCGCCGGAGCTGAAATCCGGCACCTTCATACGATGCTTGAAGGCGAGTGTAGCAAATGGGCTCTGTTCATGCCAAACCGAGCTCCACCGCCCGTCCGTGGACAGCCCGCGCACACTTGGATTTCGGCTAGCATTCGCGGCCCATGAGGCCTGTTCCCCCGCTGTCGCGACGGCGCTTTCTGGGCGCCGTTCCGGTTGCCGCGGGCGCGAGCGCGCTGGCTCTCGAGCGCGCCGCCGGACAGGGCGGGGGCGCCGTCTTCGGAAAGAGCGGCCTGCGGATTCTGAGCGAACGGCCGGTGAACGCCGAGACCCTGGTTGCCGACCTCGATCCCCGCTACACGCCCAACGACAAGCACTTCGTCCGGAACAACGGCGGCGTGCCGGAGCGGGCCCTCTCCGGAAGCCTCGAGGGCTGGTCGCTCCGCGTCGACGGCGAGGTGGGAAACGCACTGAATCTCTCGCTCGACGATCTCAAGGCGCGCTTCGAGAACGTGAGCCGCGCCCTCGTGCTCGAATGTGCGGGAAACGGGAGAGCGGCCTTTCAGCCGGGAGCCTCGGGCAACCAGTGGTGGCTCGGCGCGGTCGGCTGCGCGCGCTACACCGGAGTCCGCCTCCGCGACGTGCTGGAGGCTGCCGGCGTGCTCGACACCGCCGTCTACGTGGCCTACTACGGCGAGGATCCGCACCTGAGCGGGAATCCCGAGGACGTCGCGATTTCCCGGGGCGTCCCGCTGTCCAAGGCCATGGACGAGTCCACGCTGCTCGCGTGGGAGATGAACGGCGAACCCCTGCCTCCGCACCACGGCTTCCCGCTGCGGGTGGTCGCCCCCGGCTTTCCCGCCTCGGCGAGCGGGAAGTGGCTGCGCCGGCTATGGGTCCGGGACCAGGTCCACGACGGCCCCAAGATGCTGGGCTACTCCTATCGGGTGCCGCGATATCCGGTCGCGCCGGGCACCGACGTGTCCGAGGAGGACATGGAGATCATCGGTCCCATGCCGGTGAAGTCCATCATCACCCGGCCCGAAACGGGCGTCCGTCACGCCGGCGGCGGACCGCTCGCGATCCGCGGCTGGGCGTGGGCCGGTGACGGGCCGGTGGACGCGATGCACCTGAGCGCCGACTTCGGGGCCACCTGGCTTCCGTGTCAGCTCGAGGAACCCGAGAACCCGTTCGCGTGGCAACGGTTCGAAGGGTCCATCGCTTTCGACATCCCGGGCCACTATGAACTCTGGGCGCGCGCGACGGACCACGAGGGACGCCAGCAGCCCATGGTCGTCCCGGGCTGGAACCCGCGCGGCTATCTGAACAACGCGATGCACCGCATCGCGGTCACGGCTCTTTGAGATGAAACGTCTGCACCTTGTTCTTGCTATCGCCCTGCTCCCGGTGGCGGCCGCCGCGGGCGCGCAGGAAACCGACGGCCGGGCCCTCATCGACGAGAACTGTCTCTACTGCCACGACGACAGCTATATCAGGTCGTTGAACCTCCCCCGCGAAGAGTGGGAAGGGGTGCTCGACATGATGATCGGGATGGGCATGCCGCCGCTCGAGCCCGAGACCCAGGAGAAGATCCTGGATTACCTCGAGGAAGAGCACGGTCCCAAGGACAGCTCCCCGTCGCCCGGAGCGGGGGCGCCGGCGGACGCGGAAACGAACGACCTCCCCTGGGCGTTCCCGCGCTACCGCGCCAATCCGCTCTTCTGGCGCGAGCGCTAACCCGGAGCTCCAAGCCGTTCCGCCGTTTTTCCCCGATGGGGATCCGGACGGGGGAAATACGCAGCCCTGCGCCCAGGCCGGTGAGCCTTCGGGCTCCCCGAAGTCCCCGCTATCTCAGCGGGATGTCGGTGAACTCGTGCTCGTAGATCGCCTCGCGGATCTCTTCGGGACTCGCGCCGTCGTCATGCATTTCCTTGGCCAGGAGGACCTCCTGGAGACAGGTGCTTCAAGTGGCGGCGTGGTTGTCCACGTAGCAGTCGAGCAGGCTTCCGTGATCTTCGGACGCGCCGTGGCAGCCGCAGAGACACGGTAGCTGGACGAGAACTTCCGGGATTTCCTTGGCGATGGCGTAGGTCGTCTGCAGCGTTTCGTTCTCGTAGGTTGCGGGAGGAAGCGTCACCGGGAAGGGACGCGCCTCCTCCACCGAGTCGTAGTAGGGAAACGGCTTGGCCGCCTGGTTGCCCAGGTCGTACGCGGCCGCGGAGAGGTCCGAGGCGGGCTGCAGGCCGCTGTCCACCGTCGTGTCCTCGAAGGCGGCGACGAAGAAGACGGCGGCCCCCACCACCAGCAGGCCGATCGCGAGGATCGGTGCGGCGCCCCATCCCTTGCGGGTGGCGGCGGGCTTGGCGGTGGTCGTTGGAACCGCGGGTTTTCCGGCCCGGGAAGTTGGTGTGCGGCGCTTCTTCATGGCGAGGCCGTATCGTAACTTGTCTCCATGCCCCGCCGACTCTGGCTCTCCGGCGCCGCGGTCTTCCTCGCGGCGATGCTCCTGTTCGTGGTGCAGCCGCTCGCCGCGCGCAGCCTGCTCCCCTGGTACGGCGGGGCTCCGATGGTGTGGGCGGTCGCGCTCTTCTTCTTCCAGGCGGTGCTTCTCGGGGGATATCTCTACGCGCACCTGCTGGTCACGCGTCTCGCCCCGCGCGTCCAGCTGGCGGCCCACGGCGTCCTCCTCGCGCTGGCCGCGCTGGCCAGCCTGCCGCCGCTCCCCGCGCCCGGCTGGGCGCCGGACGGCGGGGAAGCGCCCGCCGGGTGGATCCTGCTCACCCTCCTGGTCACCCTCGGGCCGGCCTTCTTTGCTCTCGCGGCGACCACGCCGCTGGTGTCGGCCTGGGTGGCCCGGTCCGGCCCGGCGGCAGCCGACGACCCGGCGGCAGCCGGCGTTTACCGGCTGTACGCCCTCTCGAATGCCGGGTCGCTGATCGGCCTCGCGGCGTATCCGCTGCTGCTCGAGCCGCTCATCGGGCTGGGCGCTCAGGGACGGCTGTGGTCGGCGGGGTTCGTGGCCTTCGCCGCACTGACCTTCCTGGCGGGAGCCTTCTCCGTGCGGGCTTCCGCCGGGGAAGCGGGCCGCGCGGCCCCGCCGCCCCGGTCCGGGCTCCGCGATTTCCACGCGTCGGCCTTGCTGCTCGCCGCGGTCGGCTCGCTGGCGCTGGTGGCGGTCACCACCCATCTCACCCGCGACGTGGCGGCAGTGCCGTTCCTGTGGATCGCCCCCCTGGCCCTGTACCTGCTCACGTTCATCCTCGCGTTCCGCGGCGGAGATCCGTATCCGAGGCGGCTTCTCGTGCCGCTGCTCCTGACTTCGGTGGCGGCGTGCTTCTACGTCTGGTTCCAGGACATCACCTACGGCCTCGAGCGCGCCCTGCTCGCCCACGCGGTGGCCGCGCTCGGGTTCCTGTTCACCGGCTGCTGGATCACCCACGGGGAGATCGCCCGGCGGAAGCCCGCCCCGTCGCGCCTCACCGGCTTCTACCTGTCGATGACCGCTGGCGGCGCTCTCGGGGGGCTCCTCGCGTCCATCGGCAGTCCGCTGCTCTTCCCGAATGTCTGGGAGTATCCGCTCGCGCTGGTGCTCGTGGTCCTGGTCGCCTTCGGCGTCGCCACGCCGCCCCGGGGGGCGTTCCGAGCGTTCGCCCGGAAGGCGGTTCCCGCGGCCACCCTCGGGGTCGCCATCGCCATCAGCGCGCTCGAACACCGCCGGCCGCTGACCGCAACCCGGAACTTCTTCGGCGTCGTCCGCGTCATGGAGGCCTACCCGGGCACTCCGGACTGGCGGCGCGACATGTGGCACGGGGGCATCGCGCACGGCTCCCAGTGGTTCGCTCCCGGACGCCGCCGCGAACCCACCCTCTACTACTACGAGGGGACGGGCATCGAGGCGGTGCTGAACCGGCACCCCAACCGGCGGCTGGTGCGGCCCCTCCGGGTGGCCGTCGTCGGGCTCGGGACCGGGTCCATCGTCGTCCACGGGCGTCGCGGGGACCTGTTCCGCTTCTACGAGCTCGACCCCCAGGTGGTGCAGGCGGCGCGCGACTCCTTCACCTTCCTCGCGGATGCGCCGGCGGAGGTGGAGGTCGTGCTGGGTGACGGCCGGCTGAACCTGCTCCGGGAAGCAAACGCCGGAGAGGCGGAGTTCGACGTGATCGTGCTCGACGCCTTCGCCGGCGACGCCATCCCGGTCCATCTGCTGACCGCCGAAGCGTTCGATCTCTACCGGAGCCGGCTCGCCCCGGGCGGCACGATCGCCGTGCACATCTCGAACCGCCACGTGGACCTCGCGCCGGTGATCCGCGCCCAGGGCCTCCGCCTGGACCTGCTGTCGCTGCTAACGGTGAGCGATCCGGACCCCGACCGCTTCCACTACACGGCGACCTGGGTGCTGCTCAGCCTGAACACCGACCTCATCACGGACCCGAGCCTGCTCGGGAGGGCGGAGCCCTGGGCGGGAGAGGCCGCCGATCCGGACGAGCGGTTCCTGTGGACCGACGACCACTCCAACCTGCTGGACGTGCTCCGTTAGCCGACGGAACTCTCGACGTGCCGGGAACGTTGGCCAAAACGCTTACGATTCCCGGTTCTCAAGATCATCGGAGGTTCCGGATGACCCGACTGAGTCCCCCCTGCGCGCCCGTCAAACGCCCGCTCCAGGTCGCGGGCATCCTGGCGGCGGCGCTGCTGTTCACCATGCCGCTCGCGGCGCAGAACCGCGACATGCCGGAAGGCGAATGGCGCTACCAGAGCGGCGACGCCTGGGGCACGCGCTCCTCACCGCTGGACGACGTCAATGCCGACAACTTCGGCGACCTGGAGGTCGCCTGGATGTGGCGGGGCGACAACTACGGGCCGAAGCCGAGCTTCCTGTCGAAGTCCACCCCGAGCTACATCAACGGGAAGCTCTACACCGTGGTGGGCTACCGCCGGACGGTGGTCTCCATCGATCCCGCCACCGGGGAGACGCTCTGGACCTACGCGGAGCCGGACACCCGGCGTTTCGAGGAGTCCATGCGCTCGAGCTACGGCAAGGGCGTCGCCTACGCCGAGATCGACGGGCGGCTGGTCATCTACGTGGTTTCCCCGGCGTTCTTCCTGCACGCGTTCGACGGCGAGACCGGCGAGCACATCGAGGACTGGGGAGAGCCGGTGGACATCCCCGGATTCCCGAAGACCGGCGTCGTGGACCTCCTGGCCCACTTCGGCTACAACTACGACCCCTACGAGGGGTTGGCCCCCACCGTCGGCTACATCACGAACTCCTCGCCCCCGATCGTGGTGAACGGAACCATCGTGGTGGGGAATTCCGCCGCGCAGGGCTACCACCAGACCCGGATCGAGAACGTCCCCGGCGACATCCTCGCGTTCGACGCGCGCACCGGCGACTTCAAGTGGAAGTTCAACGTGACCCCGCGCTCCGAGGATGACTTCGCCGCCAGCACCTGGGAGAACGACGCCTGGAAGTGGACCGGCGACGTCTCCTCG
>CAYUVU010000080.1:0-3050 GCA_964448205.1 uncultured Acidobacteriota bacterium | reverse complement strand
GGAAGAAGCCGCCGACCGCCGCCTCCCGGTGGCGCAGCGGCGTCGCCTGGAACGCGCCGCACGGCACCGGGAAGGGCGCGCAGCCGAGCGCGCGCGCCCAGGCGTCGAGGTCGGGCAGGCGCAGCGGCGCGCCCAGACCGTGCAGATGGCCGAACACCCGATGCCCGTCGGGCCAGGCCTCCATCGCCCGGAGCCCCTCTTCGGTGAAGCCCGAGGTGACGAAGTCGCGGGGCTCTCCGGTTTCGTCCACCGTGGCGATGACGCCGTATTCGGCGCCGGTGAGCGCGCGGGCGCTCTCCACCACCTCGTTCAGCACCGTGTCGAGGTCGAGGCTCGCGCCGATGCGCAGGACCGTCTCGACGAGCGCGGTCTCGCGCGCGGCGGCCTCGCCGGACGGGGTTTCCGGCGGCAGGGCATCGGAGTCGGGCGGGCCTCCCGCCGGCCGCGCGGTTTCGCCGCCGCCGGACGGGGCCGCGGCCTGCCGCGCCGCCTCGCGGTCCTTGCGCGGGGCTTCGGTCTCCCGCGCGGTTTCGTCGCCTTCGCTCAAGGTCCCGTCCCTCCCGTTTCGGCCGCGGCGGAAAATCCGCCTGGCGAATTCTCACAGTGGAAGCATGTTAGACCATATAGTGGACATACTCAATACATAGAAATCGGACACGGAATCGCCTCTTCCCGCCCATAAGCGAAGTGTTTCGCGACATGCCCTTGCAATGCCGTATGATTTGAGCATGATCCGGCCCGTCCCCGAAGGGCCGGCCGTTGCGGCCCTTCGGGGAATTGCTTCAGGGCGCGCCTCTCCGGGGTCCGGAGGGTGCGCGGGGGAGATTGCGAGTTGGGGGAGGTGCGGCAGATGGCGTTGTCGATATCGACGGAGAGCGGCCTGACGGACGGCGCGGCAGGGGATGCCGGGCATGGGGACAGGTCAATCGGTGAAGGCCCGCGTGCGCGCGAGTTTGCGATTGCTGACGATTCAGCCGCCGGTATAATTAGCGCCGAGCGCCGAGCGCCGAGCGCCGAGCGCCGAGCGCCGAGCGCCGAGCGCCTGACTATGGCCGGCGCGCATGGAGCCGTCCGGCGGCCTGAGACTTCCGGTACCTCCGCCCGCCCCGCGCGGGCGGGCCTTCCCAACCCCTTCCGCTTTCTCTTCGCCGCCCTGCGGCCCCGCATCGGGTTCCGGGGCGGCCTCGCCGCGGCCTTGGTCCTGCTCGCCCTCGCCGCGCTCGCCCCCGCCGGGCCGGCGCAGGCGCAGTCGGTCACGGGCCTGACGGTGTGGCCCCGGGTGGGCGGCCTGAGCGTCTACTGGGATCCGTATCCGGGCGCCGTCCTCTACACAGTCCGCGTATGGAGCGGCCAAGTCGTGGTAGATCGTCGGGATGTTTACCGCGTCACCCCGAGCCATTTCACCGGCCTGACACCGGGCACGGCGTACAGGGTGAGCGTGGATGCGTTTGACGACGATGGCCTAATCCCCGATTCCACCGTCGATACGACCGCCACGCCGGTCGCCCAGCGTGTGCGCCTGGACCCGCTGCACGAGGGGAATGCGCTGCTGGTGCGCTGGTTGCGGGTGCCGGGGGCCAGCTTCTATATCGCGGACGTTTTTCTTGGTGGGAGCCAGTCTAGCCCTGACTCTTCAGGCATTATCAACGCCACCTCGAGCGCCGCCTCGCACACCTACACCTTCACCGGCCTGAATGCGGGCACGAATTACCGGGTGCGGGTGAAGGCGTACGACGCGAATGCCAACGAACTCCAAGGCCTGACCGGCGAGGCGACCAAGAGGCCGCTGCTGCCGCCGGTCACGGGGCTGAGCGTCTCCGCCGCAAGCGCCACCTCGCTGCAGGTGAATTGGAACGCGGTCTCGGGGGCGAACCGGTACTATTTGGAGTACAGAGGCGGATCCGCGGGGACGTGGACGCAGGCCTTCGGCACGGGCGCGGTTACGACCCGTACCATCACCGGCCTGACGGCGGGAGCCCACTACTCGGTGCGGGTCCAGGCCGGTAATGTCGGCGCCGGCGGCCTTAGCATCTGGACCATCGGCGACGGCGTGCCTGAAGCCCTGGTGCCGACCGGGCTCACAGCGACGGATCTCGCTACCAGCGGCGACCTCCTTCTCCAGTGGGAGTGGGAGGTGGAAACCAGTATTTCTCTCAATCTCAAGCGCTGGATAATACAATTTGAGAGCGCCTCGGGCGACCACATCGGCGACCGCATTGAAACCGATTCCGTCAAGAGCACAATAATTAGTGGCTTACGCCCGGAGACCACGTATACCTTCCGGGTGCACGCGGAGCTCACCGACGGCACGCGGTCGGGGCACTCGAACCCGGTCATCGTCACGATGCCCGCGGCGTCCGGGGCGCCTGCTCGGCCGACTCTACTGAAGGCGGTGAGCACGGCGTGGGATCACATCCTGCTCACATGGCGGCAGGGCGAAGGCAACGGCGTCACGGGCTACGAGGTCCAGTTCTCGGTATCGGGCGGCGCCTGGACGACAGCGCCGGGCTCCACCGGGAGCCTGCACACGCGGTACGTTCACAATGATGACGGCGGGCTCACGCCGGGCGCCTGGCACCGCTACCGGGTGCGGGCGGTCAACGCGAGGAGCAGCAGCGCCTGGTCGGGGGTCCTCCAACACAGGATTCCCGGCAGGCCCGTAGGGTTCGAGTACAGCGTGTCCGAATACTACGGTCCGTCCGGGCTCACGGTCCCGAGCGGCTCCTCCTCGCTGGTCGTTCTCCTGCCGGAAGTGTATGACGGGCACGATCCGATCCAGGGCGTCACCTACACGCTGACCGTGCAAGGCGGCGGCGCCCTGCCGGAACAGCTCCGTTATGATCCGGCCACCCGGACCCTGAGAAGCGGGGTTCGGAATGCAGAGGGGGCGCGGATCGGCGGAATAGGAGGCCATCTTCCGCTCACGCTGGTCTGGACGGCGGTGGCGCCGGCGCCTTGCACGGTCAGCGTGTAGGTGACGCCCTGGATCGGATCGTGCCCGTCATACACTTCCGGCAGGAGAACGACCAGCGAGGAGGAGCCGCTCGGGA
>CAYUVU010000079.1:0-31094 GCA_964448205.1 uncultured Acidobacteriota bacterium | reverse complement strand
TTGCAGCGGCAGAAGAGCCCCATCGGGCGGGTCCGCGTTGGGCCGTGGGCGGTGCCGAGCACGGCGCGTGGCGGCCGGAGGTCGGCGTCCCAAGCGGGTCCGCCACGGCGGAGGTCCACGGTACGCGGCTACTAGAATCGGCGGGCTCGTCCCCCATGCCGCAGGCGAGTCCGTCCTCGTTCGTATCGAGGTGCTCGTTGGCCCGATAGACACGCCCTTCGGAGCGGGTGACGCCGGAAACCTTGCCGGCGGAGATGGCGCCGGTCGTGTCTCCGCCATAGCCTCCCGCTCCTGCTCCTCCGGGCATGCCCGCGCGATCCCCCATCGTGGCGTAACGGGAACGCACCCCGTTCGGCCAGTACTCGAGCAGCGAGGCGCAGTCGGAAAAGACCTGCTCCGCCGGGTCGTCCGGGTCGAGCCTGCCGGAACACCCGACCACCGGAACGAGTGTCAGCAGCGCAAGTGCGATGGTCTTCACGGCGCTCTCCCTCAGGCCGTGGTCACCGCGCCGCGGCTCGCGGAGGAGACCGTGCGGGCGTACTTGGCGAGCGCGCCCACCCGGAACTCGGACTCCGGCAGCGTCGCCACGCGCGACGGGGCGTCCGGCATGTCCACGTCGAGCCTCCGTGAGTCCAGGTCGATGGTGATCCGGTCGCCGTCGCGGACCAGGCCGATCGGACCCCCCGCCGCTGCCTCGGGGGCCACGTGGCAGATCATGAAGCCGTAGGTGGCGCCGCTGAAGCGGCCGTCGGTGATGAGTGCGACGCTGTCACCCAACCCGCGCCCGATGATCGCGGCGGTGACGCCGAGCATCTCGCGCATGCCGGGTCCTCCCTGCGGACCCTCGTAGCGGATCACCACGACGTCTCCGGGCTGGATGCGGCCCTCCTGGACCGCGGCGAAGGCGGCCTCCTCCGAGTCGAAGACCCGCGCCGGGCCCTCGTGCCGCGTCTTGCTGTGCCCGGCCAGCTTCAGGACGCAGCCTTCGGGAGCGAGGCTGCCGGTGAGGATGGCGAGGCCTCCCCGGGCCTTGACCGGCTGGGCGGCGGGCCGGATCACCTCCTGGCCGGGCGCTTCCGCGGCCTGCTCCGCGAGCTCGAACAGGGTGTCGCCCGAGACCGTCGGGGTGTCGGTGACCAGCCCGCGTTCACGGAGGCGTGACGCCAGCAAGCGCATTCCCCCGGCGGCCTCCATGTCGGGCGCGGTGAACCGGCCCCCGGGTTTCAGGTCGGTGAGGACGGGCGTCCCGGCCCCGATCTCGTCGAGATCCTCGAGGGTCAGTTCGCTCCCCGCCTCGTGGGCGATCGCGAGCAGGTGGAGCACCGCGTTGGTCGAGCCGGCGGTCGCGGAGACCGAGGCGTAGGCGTTCCGGAGCGCCTCCCGCGAAATGAAGTCGCGCGCGGTCCTGCCTTCCCGCAACAGTTCCATCACCCGCTCGCCGGCCCGCCGCGCCGCGGCGGGTTTCCGCGGGTCCATCGCGGGAACCTCGTTCCCGACCATCGGCGAGATCCCGAGGAACGCGGTGGCCACCGACATGGTGTTGGCCGTGAACTGGCCGCCGCAGGCGCCCGGGCCGGGACAGGCGGCGTCCTCGATCTCCCGGAGCTCCTCGTCGGTGATGTTGCCGGCGGCGTGGGCGCCCACCGCCTCATAGACCTCCTGGAGCGTGATCGCCTCGCCCCGGTACCGTCCCGCGGCGATGGAGCCGCCGTAGAGCATGACCGAGGGGAGGTCCAGCCGGGCCAGCGCCATGACGGTCCCCGGGATGGTCTTGTCGCATCCCGAAATCGCCACGACTCCGTCGAGCAGGTGGCCGCGCGCCACGAGCTCGATGGAGTCCGCCACCACCTCGCGGGAGACGAGCGAGGCCCGCATCCCCGACGTCCCCATCGCGATCCCGTCGGTCACCACGATGGTGTTGAACTCGAGCGGGGTTCCGCCCGCCTCCCGCACTCCGATCTTGACCTGTTCCGACAGCGCGCGCAGATGCCAGTTGCAGGGAGTGATCTCGGTCCAGGTGTTCGCGATCCCGATGAGCGGCCGGGCGATCGCCTCGTCGGTCAGGCCGATCGCCTTCCACATGGCGCGGGCGCCGGCGCGGGCCGGGCCGCTCTTGACTTCGTCGCTTCGCATGGAGCCCTCCTCGGGGCGGGCGCCGCCGTGGGCCCGGCGGCGGAGGGCCGCTACTCTGTCATGAACCCGGTCCGATGACGCCCCAAGAGCCCGTCCGTTTCCTCGTCTTCGGCGCGGGCGCGATCGGCAGCGTCTTCGCCGCCCGGCTCGCCGCGCGCCATCCGGTGGCGGTCGTGGCCCGGGGCGAGCGGCTCGGCCAGATCGTGCGCGACGGAATCCGGGTGGAGGGGACGACCGACGCGGCGGTCCGCCCGCCGGCCGCGCCGCTGGCCAGGGAGTTCGCCGACTTCCGGCCCGATTACGTGCTGGTCACCGTCAAGGCGCACTCGACTCGCGGTGCGGCGCCCCTGCTCGAACCGCTCGGCCGCCGGCCGGTGCGCGTCTCGCTGCAGAACGGCCTCGGGAACGAAGAGGCGCTCGCGGCAGGGGGCTTTCCGGTGATCGGCGCCGTGTCCAACAACGGGGCGACGCTGCTCGATTCCGGACGCGTGTTCCACGCCGGGCTCGGCGAGGTCATCCTCAGCGGGTTCCAGGCCGTGTCCGGCGATCGGGTGGAGGGCCTCGCCCGCTGCCTGTCCGAGGCCGGTTTTCCGGTCGAGCGCGTTCCGGACATCCGGAAACCGCTGTGGGACAAGACCATCCTGAACGTCGCGGTCAATCCGGTCACCGCGCTGCTCGGTATCCGGACCGGTCAGTTGCTCCGGGATCCCGGCACCAAGCTCCTGGTCCGCATGCTGGTCCGGGAGGCGGTTGCCGTGGCGGGCGCCGAGGGTGTCGTGACCTCGGAGACCGAGGTCTGGGAGATGATTCGGCGGATCGTGGCGCGAACCGCCGGGAACAAGACGAGCATGCTCCAGGATCTGGAGCGCGGGGTCCCGACGGAGGTGGAGGCGATGAACGGCGTGATCGTCGCCCGCGGCGCAGAGCACGGCATCGAGACCCCCTGGAACCGGCTCATGCTCCGGCTGATCCGGGGTCGCGAACGCGGCGGCTAGCCGCCGGCGTCGTCCCGATCGCGCGGCCAGTGCCACGCCACCCGTCCGAGGATGCGGTCGTCGCCGGACAGGGGACGGGCGGGGTGGCCCGGATTGTCCGCACCCACGATCCAGCGATCCTGGTAGGAAAGACGCCGAACCACCGGTCCGGCAGCGGTAGCGAGGGCGAACGGGGCCTGATCGACAGGGTCGGTGTGTCCCGGGTCGAAAGCGACGATCTCTCCCTTCCGGACCGTGGCGTCCAGGGAATCGTCCGTGGCCCGCATGCATACCAGGCGATCCGGCCCTGCCCACGACGGAAGCGCTTCCCGCGCGACCCCCACCGCAAGTTCCGGAGATTCCTGGAACACGGGTTCCCCATGGGGATCGCCGGCCCGGATTCCGGCGGCGAAGGGGATCATCACCAGCCGATCCCCGGCCGGCGCGGTCTCCGCGGTCCCGGCGGCGGTGGCGGCCGGCGCGAGGTCCCGGCCGGCGACCACCTGCAGCAGCGACTGCGCGGCCGTTGCCAACCGATCGGCCATTTCCCTCACGATGGCGACTCCGTCGCCGAGGGGCGTCGCGACGGCTCCGCCGTAGTTCTCCGGAAGCACCGCTGACGCCGTGGCGCGCGGGAGCGCCCGGACGGAAGCCGGATCGTGCTCCGGATACGGCGCCGCCGACGCCAGATCGCCCGTTCCGGGGCCGATCAGGAGCCGCACGCCGAGCACCTCCGTCATGGACTGGATGGTCGTGACGCGGACCGCCCGCCCGTCGAGCAGGCTCCGGATCTGACCCACCGGGATCCCCGTTCTCGCCGCGAGCGGCCGAAGTCCCTCCGCTGCCACCAACTCGCGAAATGCGTTCCTTAATCGCTCTATTCCGTTGAGTGTCACATCCGTCACATTACACCAAATGGATCATGCGCCCACTTGCCGCGGTTGTGCCCTCTGTGGCATGCTTGCGTGCCATGGATGACACGGCGCGACAGCTCGTAAAGCTATGCGGCCTCTTCGCCGAACACACGGGCCGGAGCGTGTCCACGGTTTCGCGCTACGCGACCGGAAGCGGTGAAACCGTGGCCCGGCTTTGCCGCGGCAAGACGATCACGACCCGCCGGGCGGAGCGTGCGTTTCGCTTCCTCTCGGAGAATTGGCCGGACCCGGCGGAATGGCCTGACGGGATTCCGCGCCCGGCCCCGATCGAGGCGGTGGAATCAGGAGTCGACGCCCGGACGGCCTAGCTGTACGGCGGGAGCCGCTACGGCGTTCCGCGTTCGAGCGGGCGGCCCAGGTCCGCGCACCACTCGGACCAGGATCCCGAGTAGACCGCCACGTCCGGGATGCCGGCGAGTTCCAGCGCCAGCGCGTTGTGCGCGGCGCTGAGGCCGGAGCCGCAGTAGCAGACGATGCGGCGTCCCGCCCGGTCCGCGGTGAGGGCGCCGAGGACCTCGCGCAGGTCTTCCGGCGATCGGAAGCGGCCGTCCGAATCGAGGTTGCCCTTCCAGAGATGGTTCCTGGCCCCCGGGATGCGTCCCGCGACCGGGTCGATGGGTTCGTGCTCGCCGCGCCAGCGGATCGGTTCCCGGGCGTCGACGAGAACGTGCGCGCCGCTGGCCAGACCGGCCTCGACTTCGGCCAGGCCGATCTCCATACCGGGCTCCGGCTTCGGGATGAAACGTTGAGGCGCGCGGGTCTCCTCCCCCGGGACCAGAGATCCTCCGGCCTGCTCCCAGGCGCCCAGCCCGCCGTCCAGCACCGCGGCCTGGCCGTGTCCGAGATAGCGGAGCATCCACCAGAGCCGGGCCGCGAACAGTCCCGAGACGTGGTCGTAGGCGACGACCACGCTGTCCGGCCCGATGCCGAGGCGTCCGAACACCTCCGCCATCCGCTCCACCGTGGGGAGCGGGTGACGCCCGTTGGTCCCGGTCTTCGGCGCGGAGAGGTCCCGGTCGGTATCGGCGAACACCGCTCCCGGCAGGTGCCCGTCGAGATAACGGGCGCGCCCCCAGGCCGGGTCCTTGAGGTCGGAACGCACATCCACCGGAACGATCGTGGAGTCGGGGGCCGCCAGCCGCTCGCGGAGCCAGGCGGCGGAAACGATGGATTGCGGGACGCTGTTCACCGGCGAGAGCGTACTGGCTGCGTTCCGGGGCTCGGCCGGCGGCCCCGACGGCGGCCCGTCAGCGCTCGGGTTCCGCCCGATAGGTGGGCGCCCCGCCCAGCCAGGTGGAATCCACCCGGAGATCGAGGATGGAAGGGTCGGGCGGGTCCGGAACCGCGCCGCTCAGCACGACGAAATCGGCCCACTTCCCCGTCCGGATCGAGCCGATCTCGCCGTCCCAGCCGGAGGCCGCCGCCGGCGCCAGCGTGTAGGCGGCCAGCGCTTCCTGCCAGGAGACGCGCTGCTCCGGATACCACCCGCCCGGAGGTCCACCGGAGGGTTTCTCCCGCACCGTCGCCGCGTAGAGCTGGCGCAGCGGGTCGAGCGGCGCGGTGGACCAGTCGCTGCCGAACACCAGGGTCGCCCCCGCGTCGCGCGCCGCCCCCCAGGCGAAGGACCAGGCCGCCCGCGCTTCTCCCAGACGGTCGGTGTTGTAGACCTCGATCCCGGTGATGCAGTGGTGTGGATTGAAGGAGGCGAGCACCCCGAGTTCCTCGAATCGCGGGGCGTCTTCCGGATCCAGCACTTCGACGTGTTCGATGCGGTCGGCGAGCTGCGGACGCGGCCCCCGGCCGGCGGCGTGCTCGAAGGCGTCCAGGGAAACGCGCACCGCGCGGTCGCCGATCGCGTGGATCGCCACCGGGAAGCCGGCCTCGTGGATTCGGGTCACCGCGCCGGCAAGATCGTCGAATTCGGTCACCATGAACCCGGATTCGTCCGGGGCGTCGGCGTACGGAGCGAGCAGGGCCGCCGTCCGGGCGGACAGCACCCCGTCCGCCACCAGCTTCGCGTAACCGACTTCGAACGTCGGCCCCCGCTCCGCCGTCACGGTGGCCAACGCGCCTCGCGCGTCATCGCGGGCCGCGGACAGCTCGTCCACCCGGTCCTCGGCTCCGAACGCGCCGTACCACACCCGCAGCGGCAACTCGCCGGCGGCGGCGAACCCGACGTAGGCCGGAATCCGTTCCAGTCCCGCCATGGTGTGAACTCCGGTAAGGCCGAGCCTGGCGGCGGCCCGGAAGGTCTGGCGCATGATCTCGCGCTCCTCGTCGGTGCTGAGCGGCGGGACATGGTCTTCGACGAGTCCGCCGGCGGTCTCCAGGAGGATTCCGGTCGGATCGCCCGACGCGTAGCGGAGGATGCGGCCACCCGGGGGATCCGGGGTGGCGCCGTCCACGCCAGCGATCTCGAGCGCGAGGCTGTTGACCCAGGTGGTGTGTCCGTCGATATCCGACAGCACCACCGGATTCTCGGGGGTTACGGGATCGAGCTCCTCGAGGGAGGGGAACTCGCCGCCGGACAGGGTGTGGTCCCAGCGCCCGCCCACGATCCAGGCTCCCGGACCCAGCTCGGCCGCGCGGGCCGCGATCCGGCGCGTCCATTCGTCCCGGTCCGCGATTCCGGTCAGGTCCACCCCGCGGATGAGGGAGAGCCCGGATTCCAGGTGCACGTGTCCGTCGATCAGTCCCGGAATGACCGCTCGCCCGTCGAGTTCGACCACGTCCGTGGCTTCGCCGACCCAGCGTTCCGCCTCGCGCGCGCCTCCCACGAAGACGAACCGGCCATCCCGCACCGCGAGAGCCTCCGCGACCGGGTTCCGGGCGTCCACGGTGTGGATCACGCCCCCGCGCACGACGAGGTCCGCGGGTTCTCCCTCCGGCGCTCCCCGGCAGCCGGCGGCAACCAGGAGGATGCTGATGGCGATGGTCCCGCCGAGGGTTCCGCGAGCTGGTCTCACAGCTCTATTCTGGCCCGGAACATTCCCGGGGCATCGCGCGTTACCGCGCCCGGCCGGTGATCAGCCCCCGGCGCCCAGCGAGCGTCGCAGCTCGGGAGAGTTGGCGATCAACTCGCCAAGTTTGGTCATGGCGTCCTCCATCGCGGCTTCGACCGCCTGGCCGAGAACTTCGGCGCCCGTATCGCAGAAGGCGCCGCTTCGGTGCCGGGTCCCGTTGCCGAGGATCACCTCCCGCAGTTTCAGGCCGTCACGCGTGAACGCCGACACCGAGAGGGTCAGTTCGACGCCCGCCTGGAACGTCAGGAGAGCGCCGCTCGCGAGCCCGGCGTGGAACGTGTCCACCCGGATCACGATGACGGAATCGAATCCGCGAGCCCGCATCGTTTCGCCGTCCGGTGGAGTGGAGACCGGCTGTACCTGGCGCACCAGCCGCTCCATCGTGCCCAGGACCGACGCCTCGAGCGCTTCCGTGGCGTCCACCGGGTATCGCGAGCCGATGCAGTGCTCTCCGTCCCCCGACGGATGGGGCACCACGTGGACCTCCCGAAGCAGTTGATCGGCGTCCACGAAGACCGCTGCCGATGCCGGGAGGGGCGCTTCGAACGCGAAGGCCTCGTAGGAGGGCGCCGGCCGCACCACGACCGCGGGCGAGCATGCCGATACCCCCAGGCACCACACGGCGAGCGCCGCCGGAAGCGCGCCGGTCGCCGGACTCCGCAGGCTACTAGGGGCCCGCATCACCCAGGGACGCGCGCAGCTCCGGCGAGTTCGCGATCAGCTCCCCGAGTTCGGTCATCGCGTTCTCGATGGCGATCTCGACGGCCGCTCCGAGCGCCTCCGAGCCGTTGCCGCAGGTGATGCCGCTCTCCGTCTGGACGGCGTTGCCGAACACCACGTCGCGTAGCTGCAGGCCGTCGCCGGTGAATGCCGAGACCGAGAGCGTGAGTTCGGCGCCCGCCTCGAAGCTCAGGAACGCCCCGCTTGTCAGACCCACATTGAACGTATCGGCGCGGACCACGAGTACCGCGTCGAGGCCGCGCGCCTCCATCGCCTCGCGGTCCAGCGGCGCCGCGGTCGGCACGATGTCCCGCACGAGCCGCTCCAGGGTGCCGATCACCGACACCTCGAGCGCCTCGCGGGCGTCCACCGGATAGGTCACTTCGTCGCAGAGGGAGTCTCCGTCCACCGGGTCGGGCGTCATCCGGACCTGCCGATAGAGCTGGTCGGCGTCCACGAAGACCGCGGCGGCCGCCGGCAGCGACGCCTCGAACGCGAACGCCTCGTAGGACGGGGCCGGCCGCACCAGGACGGCCTGTGAGCAGGCCGCGAGGGCGAGCAGCAGACCAGCGCCGGTCACCAGGACCGCGCGCCGGGAAACACCGAGGGTCGTCATCTCACTTCCTCCTGGTCGCGGCGAGCCACGCGATCCGGTCGCAGAGCGCCGGAAAGCTGATCCCCATCACCGCCGCCGACTGCGGCAGCAGGCTGCGGGTCGTCATTCCCGGGAGCGTGTTGGCCTCCAGAACGAACGGATCGCCGTGCGCGTCCAGGCGAAAGTCCACCCGGGAGAAGTCCCTCAGACCGAGCGCCCGATGGGTCTTCACGGTCAGATCGCGCAGTTCCCGCGCCAGCGACTCCGGGATGTCCGCGGGGAAGATCTCCTCGGCCACGCCCGGGGTGTACTTGGCGTGGTAGTCGAAGAGCCCGGAGCCGGTCACGATCTCCCCCACGCCGAGCGGTTCGAGACCGGCGCCGTCGGATTCGCCGACGGCGCCAACGGTGAATTCGCGACCGGGGAGCATTTCCTCCACCAAAACGCAACGATCGTGCCAGCGGGCCTCGGCGACGGCCGAGCGGACGTCGTCGAAGTCGTGGGCGATCCGGAGCCCCACCGACGAGCCCACCCGGGAAGGCTTGACGACCACCGGGGTGCCGAGGGCCTCGATCTCATCCCGCCGGTCCTCCGGGGTCTGGAACTCGAGCATCTCGAAGCGCGGGGTGGGAATCCCGGCGCCGTGCAGGACCCGCTTGGCCGAGGCCTTCTCCATCGCCAGGGCGCTCGCCAGGACCCCGCTGCCGGTGTAGGGAAGGCCTCCGAGCTCGAGGACCGCCTGCAGGAGCCCGCCCTCGCCGTCGAGCCCGTGGAGTACCAGAAAGGCAAGGTCGGCCCCACGGACCGCCTTCAGGCGGAGGAGGCCCGGGACGTCCTCGCGGTCGCGCGCCAGCGCCAGCTCCTCGTCCGCCGGCGGCTTGCGGCCCACCCGAAGCGCCAGGAACTGGCCTTCCTGCTCGGGTCCCAGGGCGCCGTGCACGGTATCCACCGCCGTAACCTCGTGCCCCGCCACCCGCAGGGCGCGAAGGACCTCGCCGGCGCCGGCCAGCGCCACGTCGCGCTCCGGAGTGGAGCCGCCGGTGATCAGCGCGATGCGGAGGCGCTCGCCCGATCCGCCGTTCACAGCGTCATCGCGAGCCGCACCGGCTCGGGGACCGGCTCCTGCCGGGAGGAGAGACCGGCGGCGAGCAGCACGAGAAAACCCGCCGCCATGGCGAGCAGCGCCGAGGGAACCGGCAGTCCCGGCAGCAGGCTCTCGATCGCGGCCAGCGAACCGAGTCCCGCGGCCATCGAAAGGGTCGCGGCCCGGGCCGTGATCCGCTGCCAGGCGAGCCCGAGCAGCAGCGTGGGTGCGAGGGACGCGGCGAACGCACCGAATCCGAGCGTCCCGAGCAGCGCGATGAGGCTTCCTTCCGAGAGGTGCCAGGCGGCGATCCCCAGCGCCGCGAGCCCCACGATCAGGGCTCCGAGCCGGGCAGCGGCCAGGCTCGAGAACCGTTCCCGTTGGAATGCCCGCGGCAGGTCCCGGCAGAGGGCGGCCGCCCCCAGGTTCAGGAAGGCGTCGCTCGTGGACATGATGGCGGCGAGCACCGCAGCGGCGACGAGGCCGGCCAGCAGTTCCGGAGTGCCCGGCAGGCCGAGGACCGCGAGCGCCGCCTCGTCGGGGTGTGCGGAGGCGTTCCCCGGAGCGCCGCCGAGCAGGAGCATGGCGCCGGTTCCGAGGCCGATCCAGACGAGGATGCTGAGTCCCTGGGCGCCGCCGATCACCGCGGGCAGATAGCGGAGCGCCTCCGGGCTCTTCAGCATCAGGAACTTGTGGAGCATATGGGGTTGCCCGAGGGTGCCGATCGAGAAGAGCAGCAGGAAACCGAACCCCGTGGCGGGGTCCAGGACCCCCAGCGGCTCGAGGAATCCGCCGGCTTCCGGTCCCCGGGCGTTCACGCTCGCGGCGATGCCCGCCGGACCCCCGACTGCCGTCATGACCCAGAAGAACGCCGCCACCGCCGCCACCACCATCACGGCTGCCTGGAGCGCGTCGGTGTTCACCGAGGCCACCATTCCGCCGGCGAGCGAGTAGGCGAGCACCACCGCCAGGCCGAGCACGAGACAGGTCGTCAGGCTCGCGTCAGGGAAAGCGAAGCGGGCGGCGCGGGCGAGCGCCGCGAGCTGGACTCCCAGATAGATGACGCTCCCGGCCAGGATGGCGATCGCCGCGAGGGCGGCCGGGGCCCGGCCTCCGAAGCGGAAGGCGATGGACTCGGGCAGGGTCTGGGCGCCGCTCGCCTCGGCGATCAGCACGAGCCGCCGGCCCACCGTGCGGCAGAGGAGCGCCGCCGTGAACCCGGCGGGAACCACGATGAACAGCGAACCGAAGCCGACCTCGGCGGTCAGCCCCGGCCCCCCGAGGAACACGAAACCGCTGAACGCCGAGGCGGCGACCGCGAGCCCCGCACGGAAGGCGCCCAGACGGCGCCCGGCGACGAAGAAGTCCGCGGAATCGCGCGTCTTCCGGACCGCGGCGATGCCGATCGCCAGGGTCAGGAGGAGCAGGAGCGCCGGGATCAAGGGTTTCCCCGCGGCCGCGCGCGGAGCCTTTCCAGTTCCGCCGGAGTCGGCGGCGCGAACGAGACCGCGAAACCGACGCTCGTGAGCACCAGGGGGACCAGCCAGACCCCGAGCAGGAGTCCCCACAGCGACCGGGGCAGTCCGAAGAAGCCCGCGCCGTCCGCGAGGCCCGCCGCCAGCAGCGCGCCGGCAGTGAGGGAAAGCCCGAAACCGATGCTGATCGCTCGACCGAGACGGTTCCGCCGCTCCCCCGCACTGGTCTCCGGGCGGCCGGCGGAGCCGACGCTCCACACGGCGATGACGGCGGCGCTCACCGCGGCGGCAGCGAGCAGACCCGCGGATCCACCGGACATGAGGAGCGTCGCCGCAGCGGCAACCACCAGGGACGCCGCGAGTATCCGGGACCGGCCCCCTTTGGCTAGCATTTCGTCCTGCAAGGCAGGTTTTTCATGGTAGCCCGATTCCCCCTCGCCGCCGTTGTCATCGCCGCCTTGGGCGCCGCATCCTGCGAGGCTCCCCCGGAGCCGCCACCCCCGCCCGGTCCCGAGGCCGTCGCCGGCTGGACGATGGTGGATCTCAGTCACGAGTACGGCGAGAACACGCTGTACTGGCCGACCGACCAGAAGGGGTTCCAGCTCGACACCCTGGCGGAGGGAATGACCCCGGCCGGGTTCTTCTACGCCATGAAGGAGTTCGCCACCGCCGAGCACGGCGGAACGCACCTCGACGCGCCGTACCACTTCTACGAGGGCGCCGCTCTCGTCGGCGAGATCCCGCTCAGCAGGTTGATCGCTCCCGGCGTGGTGGTGGACGTGAGCGCGCAGGCGGAGGCGGACGCGGACTACCGGGCGAGTGCGGAAGACGTCCGGAACTGGGAGGCGGAGCACGGGGTCATTGCGCCGGGCACGGCCGTTCTCTTCCGGACCGGTTGGGCTACGCGTTGGCCGGATGCGCTCGCCTATCTCGGTGACGACGAGCCGGGGAGCGCCGACAATCTGCATTTCCCGGGACTCGCGGAGGATGCGATGCGGCTCCTGGTCGAGCGGGACGTGGGGCTCGTGGGCATCGACACCGCCAGCGTGGACTACGGCCCCTCCACCGACTTCATCGTGCACCAGGTCGGCGGCGCGGCCGGGATTCCCAACCTGGAGAACGTCGGGGATCTCTCTGACGTGCCGGCGACCGGATTCCTGCTGATCGCCCTGCCCATGAAGATCGAGGCCGGGACCGGCGCCCCGGTACGGATCGTCGCGCTGATTCCGCCGGCCTGATCCGGGATCCGGGAATGCGACCCCTCTTCGACATGGCCGCCTGTACGGGCAGGTAGCCAGGCCGCCGGACTCCCGACGTCGCCATGCCTCTTGGCTCGAGGACGCGGCGCGTGCTCGCGCTCGTCGTCGAAGCGCTGCGCGGTTCCGACCGCGATCTGACGTCCGGCCCGCTCACCCCCGCGGTGTTCGTGCTCGCCGTGCCGATGGCGCTCGAAATGGTGGGCGAGTCCATCTTCGCGGTGGTGGACGCGTTCTTCATCGCGCGTCTGGGAGCCGCGTCGCTCGCCTCCGCGGGGATTACGGAGACCGCGCTCGACCTGGTGTACGCGATCGCCATCGGCTTTTCCTTCGCGGTGACCGCGGTGGTGTCGCGCCGCGTCGGGGAAGGGGACCGGCGGGGAGCGGCGCGCGCGGGGGTCCAGGCGATCGGACTCGGGCTCGTGGTGTCGGTCGCGCTCGGAGTGCTCGGGGTGATCTTCGCGCCCCGGGTGCTGGGCCTCATGGGGGCGGACGCCGAGACCGTCGCCGTCGGCACCCCCCACGCCCGGATCATGTATGCCGGGATGGCCACCATCATCCTGCTGTTCCTGAACAACGCGATCCTGCGGGGGGCGGGGGACGCGCAGGCGGCCATGCGGGCGCTCTGGCTCTCGAACGGCATCAACATCGTGCTCGACCCGTGCCTGATCTTCGGACTCGGGCCGTTCCCGGAACTCGGGCTTCCGGGAGCCGCCGTAGCCACGACGATCGGCCGCGGCACCGGTGTCCTCTACCAGTTCTGGATCCTCACCCACGGGTCGCGGCTCCGGATCCGGCGCGAGGACATCCGGACCCAGTGGGGGGTGCTCAGGAACCTCTGCCGGGTGTCGGTCGGCGGGATCGCGCAGATGCTCGCCGACATGCTGCCGTGGATCCTCCTGATCCGCATCATCGCGAGCTTCGGCACCCTCGCGGTCGCCGGCTGGGTCATCGCCATCCGGGTGGCGCTCTTCGTCATCCTCCCGTGCTGGGGACTCTCGAATGCGGCATCCACGCTCGTGGGCCAGAACCTGGGGGCCGGGAAGCCCGACCGCGCCGAGCGCGCGGTGTGGATCACCAGCGCCTGGAACATGGGGTTCATGGGCCTGGTGACGGGCGCCTTCGTAGCGTTCGCGCCGGACATCGCCCGAATCTTCACCGACGATCCGGAGGTGCTCGGGATCGCCGCGACCGCCCTGCGGGTGGTCAGCTACGGCTACGTCTTCTACGCGCTGGGCATGGTCACCCGGCAGGCTTTCAACGGCGCCGGGGATACCCGCACCCCGACCTGGATCGACCTCGTCTGCTTCTGGCTCTTCGAAATCCCGGCGGCCTGGTTGCTGTCCCGCACCGCCCTCGGCGTGGACGGGGTGTTCTGGGCGGTGGCGCTCGCCTATTCCCTCTCCGCGGTGGTGAGCACGCTCGTCTTCCGGCGGGGCGGCTGGAAGACCACGTCCGTCTGAGCCCGGGGCGTCCCTTCCGCGGGCGCGGCCGGCGCCTGGTCATCCGAGGCCGTGCGCCTCGACGAAGGCCACGGTGTGCGCCTCGCAGACGTCCGGCTGTTCGAGCGGCAGCATGTGGGTCGTCTCCGGGATGTAGTCGTAGTCCACCGCCAGGATCCCGTCGAAACTGAGGCTCGGCATGAAGGAGTGTTTCGAGGTGGGATCGCCCCCGACCACCTTCAGCGGAGTCCGGACGGCGAGGAGATCCGCGAGGGTGCCGTACACCCACATGTCCTCGTACAGGCGGGCTTCGTGATGGCGGGGACAGCACACGACAACTCCGCCCGCCGGGTCATCGGCTTGACGGGTGGTCGTCTCGGCGATGAGGTCGACGATTTCGTCAGCGAGTCCCTGGAAGCCGGCCAGGTTCCGGGTTTCGTGGACGAGTTCTTCCCGGCTGCGGTAGCAGTCCTTTCGGCGCCGCGTAGAGGCCCTCATCGCCTGCGCCCGCCGGCCCAAGTCCCGGCCGTCCGGATTTCTCAGCCACAGCGGGAGTTCGAACAGCAAGAGCCCGGCATAGTCCGAACTGCCGGGGCGGCGCGCCTGGTCGAGGACAGCCAGAAGAGAGGTCAGGGAATGGAACACCCCGACCGTGGGCTTGGTTGCGAAGTGGTTGCGGATGGCGGCGCCTACCCGGACCCAGTCGTCGAGGAACGCGGGAATGTGATGTTCGTCCCCACAGGGCGGAGGATTCCAACCGTGGTGGCGGACGTCGAACACCAGGACTTCGAAGCGCTCGAGAAAGCGTGACCAGAGCGGGTAGAGCGCGTCCGCGGAGAATCCGTTGCCGTGGCTGACGACCAGCCGGGGACCCAGCGGGTTGCCGTGCTGACGAATGTAGATCGGCTGTCGGCTGCCGGTGAGGGCCTTTACCACTCGGCGCGGCGTCGGTAGCTTCCACGTCATGTTGGGCCGTTGGCTGGTCGGCATCACCGACCAGACGAATCGGTGTAAAGTGTGACACGCACGACCTTGAACTTCCAGGCGCCAGGACGCGCACTGTCGCGCTCCTCCCATGGGCCGGGCCGGCAGGCCTCGCCGCAATCGAATGCGGGCGCGGTCTTACGGCGGTCCGGGAACGGCCGCTACTTTCGGCTCAGCCCGATGAGGAACGCGTAGATCTCCGCGGTCTCCTCGAGTCCCCGATAGCGTCCCGAGCGGCCCCCGTGGCCGGCGTCGAGGTTCGTTCGGAGGAGGATCCGCGCGTCCGGATCGGTGTTCCGTTCCCGTAGCCGCTGCACCCACTTGGTGGGCTCCCAGAACTGCACCTGGGAATCGTGGAGGCCGCTGGTGACCAGCACGTGGGGCAAGGGGCCGCCGGGAACGTTTTCGTAGGGGGCGTAGCTCGCCATGAGTTCGAAGAACGCCTTCCCATTCGGGTCGCCCCACTCGTCGTATTCCGCGGTGGTGAGGGGAATGTCCGGGTCGAGCATCGTGTTCAGCACGTCCACGAAGGGGACGATCGCCACCATCCCGGCGAAGAGTCCGGGTTCCTCGTTGAGGACCGCTCCCATCAGGAGCCCTCCGGCGCTTCCCCCCATCGCGAACATCCGGTCCGGATCGCACATCCGGCGCTTTCGGAGATGGTGCGCGCAGGCGATGAAGTCACGGAAGGTATTGGTCTTCCGATGCTGCCGGCCCGCCTCGTACCAGGCGCGCCCGAGTTCCTGGCCGCCGCGGATGTGCGCGACCGCGAAGCTGAAGCCCCGGTCGAGCAGGCTGGGGCGCGCCCGGGAGAAGGCGGGATCCATGGAAATGCCATAGGCGCCGTAGCCGTAGAGCAGCAGGGGCGTCGACGGCGACGGAGGATGGTCCCGGTGGTGGACCAGCGAAATCGGGATCCGGGTCCCGTCCGCCGCCCGCGCCGAGAGGCGGCGCACCCGGTAGTCCGCGGAGCGGAATCCGGGCGCCTCCTCCCGTTTCAACGTGCGCCGCCTCCCCGTTGCGAGGGAGACGGCAAGAGTGGTCGGCGGCGTCTTGGGGGTGCTCACCACCACCCGCACCTCACTGGCGCCGGGTTCCGGGTTGTCCTCCTCGTCGAGCGCCCGCACCGGGCCCGGCAGCGGCACCCGCCGGCCCGGGCCTCCGTCCCAATCCAGCAGGCGAAGTTCCTGGCGTCCGGCCCGCCGCTCGAAGAGCGCCAGGTGGGTGTCGAAGAGTTCGAATCCCTCGAGCTGGGCGTCCTCTCGCGGCGGAACGAGGTCCTCCCACGTCGCTTCGTCCGCGGGGTCCTCCTCGGGTGCGACGACCAGCCGGAAGTCGGGAGCGCCGCGGTTCGTCCGGATCAGGAACCGACCCCGGAAGTGGTCGAGTTCGAACTCGTGGGGTCCACCTCTCGGAATCAGGCGGCGGGGCGGCACATCCGGATCGCCGCTCGGGATCGCCCAGGCCTCGGCGCGGTCGGTCTGTTCGCAGTGCAGCAGCACGAACTCCCGCGAACGGCTCTCGTGGGCGGCCACCCAGAAGGTCTCGTCCGTCTCCTCGTACACCAGAGCGTCCTGCTCGACGGGTTGTCCGAGGCGGTGCAGCATCACCTTGGACCAGCGGAGGGTCTCGGGATCGGGCCGGGTGTAGAACAACGCGTCTCCGGCGGCCGTCCAGACGACGTTCGGCGCGGCGCCCGGGATCCGTTCTTCGAGTACTTCCCCGGAGCGGGTGTCGAGAAAACGGAGTTCGTAGAGGCGCCGCCCCACCGTGTCGGTCGCGAAGGCCAGGATCTGGTGGTTGGGCGAGATCTCGAGGGCGCCCATCGAGAAATAGCCGTCCGCGGCGTCGCCATGTGCCTCCCGGGCCAGTTGGTTCCCGTCCAGCAGGACTTCTTCCTTCCCGGCGCGACGGCGGCCGGTCGCAGCCCGCCGACGGCAGAACACCGGGTACTCCTCGCCGCGGCGGTAGCGTGAGGAGTACAGGAAGGGGCCGTGCCGGACCGGCGGGGAGGCGGTGTCCGGGACGATGCGGGACTTCATCTCCTGAAGCACGGCCTCGCGAATGCCGGACCAGGGGGCGAGACACCGCTCGGTCCACGCGTTTTCCGCCTCCAGATGACCGAGTACTTCGGGGTCGTCGCGGTCCCGGATCCAGGCCCAGGGGTCCGTCCAGCGCCGCCCGAACTTCTCGTGGGAAACGGGACGCCGGGGCGCACGCGGCGGCCGGGGAAGGGGGTCCTTGCTGGCGGTCATGCGGCGCGAAGGCTAGCCGGACCCTCCGCCGCCGCGGTCCCGGACTACGGGTTCAGCAGCAGGCGGTGTTCCGTCACCGACTCCACCTTCGGGCGGGTGTAGGCCAGCGGGAAGTACTGGTGCCGCACCCAGAGCTCGAAGAGGTCGCGGTAGTGCGGGCTCATCGGGTCGCCGGACTGGCCGGGGGTGCTCGTGGCGATCGAGTTGTCCCAGTTCGACGGATCCAGGATGACGCGGAAGCTGCCGCCGCCGCCCTGGTTGTCGCTGCCGCCGGTGTTGTTCACGGTGGACTCGTAGCCGCCGCGCGGATAGGGGCCGACCTCGAGGAGCTGCCGGGTCTCCTCGTTCACGGCCTGGGCCATGTAGTTGGTGATGTGGACGTGCTTCATGTCGTTCTGGCCGTAGTGCCAGTTCGCCATGTCCGCCCCGAGCCGCTCCGTCACGTCCTGAATCCCGTCGGCGAGGGCCTTCACGAGCAGCGAGTCCCGCGCCGTGATCGGGTCGTCCCCGAACTGGCCGAGAGGCGCCATCAGGTGATCGAGCATCCGCTTCTTGTTGACGCCCCGGAGGAGGCCGCGGGCGGCCTCGGGGATGAAGAGCTCCCGCATCGCCTCCGAGACCCGCCGCTCGAAGTGAAGGTAGATGGTCGCCGCCACGGACCCCTTGTCCATGACGTAGTCCCAGCCGGCCAGGGCGGCCTTCGCCGCGCTCTCGGGCGGCTCCGCCTGCATGAGCAGCGGCACCAGGTTCCGGGCCACGACGCTCAGCTCGTCGTGCTGGTAGGCCATCATGTCCTGGACGGTGTGGCGCTGGCCGTTCCGCATCAATTCGTCCACCCGGAGCCCCCGCATCTCGTCGCCCCAGGTGAAGTGGAGGGCTTCCGGGTGGGGGTAGTGGGAGGCCACCGCGGGCGCCATCAGGTTGTTGGCGGTGCCCCAGAAGCCCTTCTCGGGGTTCTTGACGGACGGCAGGGCCTTCATCGGAAGGTATCCCTGCCACTCGTAGCGCCCGTCGCCCGGCACCGGAACGAGGCCGCTCCAGTTGGCGTTCCGGATGGGGGAGATGCCCACCGCCTGGTAGCCGATGTTTCCGTCCACGTCCCCCCAGATCATGTTCTCGGCAGGGATGCCGCTGTAGTTGCAGGCCTCGACGAACTCCTCCCACGTCTGGGCCTGGTCCATCCGCAGGCTGGCGAGGTAGGGAGAGTTCCCGATCTCGAGCCAGGCGGCGCGTAGCGCGTAGGCCTTGTTGTTCTCGGTGTCCTCGTAGACCACGGGGCCGTGGCGGGTGTACTTGAGCGTCGCTTCGTGGTCGGCGGCTCCCTTGACCTCGATCGTCTCGGTGCGGACGGTCATGGACTCCCACTCCCCGAGATAGCGATACTGGTTCGGGTTGTCGGGATTCGTGTCGTAGACCATCAGGTCCTCGTTGTCCTGTCCGAAGACGGTCAGACCCCAGCCGCCCTTTTCGTTGTGCCCGATGGAAAGGCCGGGGAGGACCGGCTCGCCGCCGCCGATGACGTCCCAGCCCGGTGCCTTCAGGTGCACGAAGTAGCGGAGCGAGGGCGCGATGATGGTGCGGTGCGGGTCGTTCACGATGAGCGGCAACCCGGTCCAGGTCCGCTCCCCGTGCGCCACCCAGTTGTTGGAGCCGATGTGTTCGCCGAGGTCCACCATGGTCAACTCGTTGGGGATCTCCCGAAGTAGCGCCAGCCGTTCGGCGTCCGGGTTCCGGTACTCGGCGGCGATCTGTTCCGGCTTGAAGATCACCGGGCCGCGGAAGGCGCGGTAGATGTCGAGGATCTCGGGCTTGAGCAGCGATCCGTCGATCGCCGGGTCGAGTTCGAGCTGGGGCACTCCCGGCCGGAACCAGTCGATTTCCATGAGCGCTTCGGCCCCTACCGCGGCGACCGCCATCCCGTAGTTGAGTTCCTGGTTCACGTTGGACAGGAGTCCCTGGTGGCGGGAGATCACCACCTCTTCGGTCCAGGGTTCCGGGAGAATGCCGAGCAGGCGGAACTCGAGGGGAAGGGAATCCGGATCCTGCCGGGCGCGTTCCACCGCGGCGTTGATCCCCCGTACGAAGGCCGGGATGATCTGGTCCCCGCGCGGGTGGTACCACCGCATCTCCTCGCCCATGTCCTTTCGGAACATGTGCAGGCGGGTGCCGATGTCCCGCTGCAGTTCCGACGGGCCCAGGATGGCGGCCACCGTCCCGGTCGCCTGCCGCCGCCACATCTCGAACTGGAACAGGCGGTTCTCGGCGGCGCGGTAGCCCTGGACGAAGAACAGGTCGTCCTCGTTTTCGGCGTAGATGTGGTCGAGTCCCCAGCGGTCGGTGAGGACCTCGACGGAGGCGGTCAGGCCGTTCACCTGCCGGGTCTCGTCCTGGGCTGCGGTCCCGGCAGCGAGAAGAGCGCTGACGAGCAGCAGGCGAAAAACGCGGACGGCGGAAAGACGCATGGCCTGACTCCTTCGGATGGATCTGAGCGGGGGCCGATGATATGGGAGAGCGCCGCGTTTCCCTGCTTAGCAGCCGGTGGCAAAACCCACGCGGCGTTCGACGGGCGATGCATCCCGGCTGAACCGGGCCGCTTCGCGACCCTCATCGTTGCGTTTCGGTCGGAATACACTCGGTATTCCTCCCTCACGCGCCTTGTCAGCCGGGCGCCTCGCCCGTCTCGGCGCTCACGTGGGTTTCACCACAGGCTGCTAATCCGCGCCATCCGCTGATAACTTGCGATCCGTGACCGCGAAACGCCGCCTGCCGCCGCTCGGCAACCTGATGCTGATCGGGATGGGAGTGGGCGTCGCGGCCGGGATCGTGCTCGGGGAGAGCGCGACCCGCCTCGCCTTCCTCGGGGACATCTTCATCCGGTTGCTCACCCTCGTCGCGGTCCCGCTGGTCTTCTTCAACCTCATCGGGGCGCTCGCTTCCTCGGGGGCATCCGGAGGCGTCAGCCGGCTGCTGCTCCGGATCGGGACTTTCTTTGCGCTGACCACCGTTGCCGCCCAACTGGTCGCGCTCGCGGTCGTCGGCCTGCTTCGTCCCGGAGCCGGCCTCGCTCCTTCGGGAGGGGACGAAACCGATGCGGGACCGATCGCCGCCCCGGGTTTCGAGGACTTCCTGTTCACCATGATCCCCGACAATGCACTCCGGGTCTTCGTGGACGACCGGGTCACGGCGGTGGTGGTGCTCGGCCTGATGGTGGGTTTCGCCACCTGGGGTCTGGACCCGGAACGGCGCGCGGATATCACCCGCTTCTTCGCTTCGGGGACCGCCCTGCTGCGCCAGCTTGTCTCCGGCGTTCTCTGGTTCGGACCGGTCGGAGTCGCGGCGCTCGCGGCGGCCAGCGTGGGCGAATACGGAAGCTCGATTTTCGGCCCGCTCGGCGTATATATTGCGGCCGTCTGGATCGCGGACGTCGCGATCTTCGCTCTGTATTTCGCCGCCCTGCGCTTCCTGGCGGCGACTTCGCCGCTGTCGTTCGTACGGCGAACGGCAACCGTGTGGACGACCACCGTATCCACCTGCAGCAGTCTCGCGAGTCTCGGCGCTTCGCTCAACGCCGCCGAGAAGATGGGTTTGCCCCGTTCGACCTATGCCCTCACCCTGCCGCTCGGCGCCCAGTTCAACAAGGACGGGAGTTCCGTCCTGCTCGCCGGGATCGTCCTGTTCACCGCGCAGGCCGTGGGAGTGTCGTTCGGGGTCGGGGAACTGCTGGTGTTGATCGCCCTGGGAGCCCTCTTCTCGGCCGCCGCCCCGGGAGTGCCCAACGGTGGGCTGGTGAACCAGTTCCTGCTGCTCCGCGCGTTCGGGCTGCCGGTGGAGATCGGTGTGCTCGTCGCGGGCATCTATCGCCTCGTGGACATGCCCACCACGACCGCCAACATCATGGGTGACCTCGTGGGGACGATGGTCGTCAATACCAAGGAAAAGGAGGAATCGGGCGTTGCCGCATCCTGAATCCCGATCCGTGCTGACCGCGCGGGAGCTCTATCCGGGCGCTCCCGTCCGGCCCTACCTGAACGTCGCGGTGCGAAGCCTGCTCGCCCGCCCGGTGCGGGAGGTGTGCGACTGGTACCTCGACGGCGCCATGGAAGGGGGACCCGACAAGGAGCAACTGTTCGAGACCGTGGAGCGGGGACGCGCCCGCTTCGCCCGCTGGATCGGGGCGGACCCGGACGAGGTGGCCTGGACACGCAACGTCACCGACGGAATGAACCTCTTCCTGACCGCCCTCGACTGGCGGGATGGGGACGAGGTGGTCTATTGCCCGGACCTGGAGCACCCGGCGAACGTGCTGCCGTGGCGGAACCTGGCGCTGCGCCGAGGCGTGACGCTCAAGGCGGTGCCCGCTGACGGCGGACGGCTGCCGTCAGCTCGCATGGCGGAGGCGGTCGGACCGCGGACCCGAGTGATCGCCGCCGCGGCGGTGTCCTATTCGCCCGGCTTCGTGGCCGATCTCGCGCCGCTCAAGGAGGCGCGGGACCTGCACGGGGCGCGTTTGGTGGTGGATGCGGCCCAGTCGGTGGGCGTCCTTCGCACCGATGTGGACCGGATCGGCGCCGACGTGCTGGCGGTGGCCACCCAGAAGTCGCTCTCGGCGTTCTATGGGACCGGCTTCCTGTATTGCCGCCGGGGCGTCGCCGAGGCGCTGAAGCCCGCCGCGCTCGGCCGTCACGGAGTGCTCTTCAATGCCTCCGAGACGGCGCTGCCCGATGCCGACATCCCCTACGCGCCGGGGGCCCGCCGTTTCGATCTCGGCAACTACAACTACCTGGGCGCGGTCGCCGCCGACCGCGCTCTCGAAATGCTGGAATCGTTCGGGGCGGCGGCCATCGAGGAACGGAGCCTCGGGCTGTCGCGGCGTCTCGCCGACGGGCTCGCGGAACTCGGTCTACCGCTGACCGGCGGCGAGCCGGGCTCCTGGCTCTCCCATATCGTCACCGTTGGGGAACTCGGCCGGCAGGGCGAACGCACGGTGAAAGATCCCGGACTTGACGACCTGTGGGCCCGGCTGAAGGCCGCCGGCGTCGTCATGTCGGTGCGCCGCGCCGTCCTGCGCCTGTCGTGCTTCATCCACAACGACGAGGCCGACATCGACCGGGTGCTCGAGGTGGCCCGCGAGTGGCGCCGGGAGACCGTCTCCCCGATCCTCAGCGGAGTCGCCTAGAATTTCCGACCCGCAGTCACCGCCGCCTCGCGCGGCCCCCAACCTCTTCAACGGAGAACGATCCATGACGCGCATCGCTTCCTTCACGCTCGCCGCGCTCGCCGTTGCGGCGCTGGCCTTCGCCCATCCGCACTTCAACAAGACGGTTTCCACCACCATCGGCGAGGTGGAAGTCTCCGTCTCCTACAACTCCACCGACGCCAACATGGACCACGTCGCGGCCGTGGAGGCGGGCACGTTCGTGAGTCCGCGTGGGCCGCGCCTCAACGTGTCCGCCGACGTGATGGCGGGCGACCTGACCATCGCCGCCGGCGAATACACCATCGGGGTCATCCAGGGCGACGACGGTTCCTGGACCATGGCGCTCCACGAGGGCCGGATCCCGCGGGGTGAGATGCCCGACATGGCCAAGATCACCAAGCTGGACTCACGCTTCTCCGATCAGATGGGCACCGCCGATCACATGCTGATCGACATCACCGCGGGTTCCGGCGACTTCGCCGGAAAGCCGGTGCTGACGATCCACTTCGGCAACATGCACCTCCAGGCCGCGATCGGCTAGTCCATCGCGCCGCCCCGGCAAGCGCTCCGCGCCGGGAGGCCGGGTCGCGGAGCCCGCCGGTCCTACCGGCCGAAGACCAGCATCAGCGACAGTCCCGGCCCGCCGCCCCGGACGCTGGTGGGAACCGTGACCCGCACCTCCGGGAAGTCGGCGACCCAGCTCTCTTCCCCGTAGCCGGCGTAGCGGCCCTCGGCGCGGATCGCGACGCGTTCGCCGAGACCCTTTTCGAACCCCACGCCCATCGTCCACGCAAGGAAGTCCAGGTCGCGGGGGTCGGTCCCGGACGTGAACTGGTCCGGCGTGCACGGGATCGGTGAAAGGCACCCGTGCCAGTTGACCGTTACCTGGGCGGCCACCCGGCGGAGGCCGGCCAGGACGTAGACGCTCTCGTCGCGCGAACCCAGCCCGCCAGGGCTACCGCCAAGACGTACCGTCACGCCGTAGCTGCGCTGCTTTTTGAACGACCAGTCGTCCGGCCACACTTCGCCGAGCTGTCTCCCGGACGGTGAGGTCCCCGAACCTTCCAGTTGCGCTTCGAGCGTGCCGCGGTGAAAAGCGACGTCCGCTTCGGCGCTGACAAACGATCCGCCACCCAGCGGCCAGCGGTAGCCGGCCAGCAGCGCCAAGCCGGCCAGCGGACCGCTGGCGGATCCCTCGTCCTCGAACACCTCGCCGCGGCGCGGCGCCGGGACCAGGGTGTCCGGATCGGTGTTGTCGACGGCCTTTTCGTACGTGACTCCGGTGCGCTCGAGGGGCAGGGCGATCCCGAAACGAAAACCGCGGCGATCCTGCGCGGAAGCGGGTTCAGCCGGGCTGAGCCCCGCTGCCAGGCCGACTACGAACGCGAGCAGCGTGCCGGTGCGGTTCATGGTGCCTGGCTCGTCCCCCGCCTCAGGGTTCGAGCTGGCGGAGCAGGTTCTGCGCTTCCTGGGCGAACGGATCTTCGGCGGGAACGGAGCGCAGCAGGTCGCGCGCTTCCGGGATCCGCTGCTGCGAGAGGCGGGTCACCGCCATGAAGAAGCGGATTCCGGGCTGGTTGGAGTCCAGGTTGTAACTCTGCTCGAACGCCCTGCCGGCCGCGGCGGAGTTGCCGTCGAGGACGTGCAGGCGTCCGAGGTTGAGCTGCTGGGGCGCATCGTCGGCGAAGAAATTGCCGCGGATCGCGTGGAGGCGCTTCGCCAGCTCGAAGCTCTTCTCGGCTTCTCCCGGAAGGGTGCGGATTCCGAGGTTGAGAAGCGAGATGGCCGCGTTCATCCGCACCGAACGGCGTTCGTCCTGGACGCGGGCCACCAGGGTGTCCCGGATCTCGGAGGACTCGGTGTTCCCGGTCTCCCCCAGTTTCAGCGAAGCGACGGCCCGCACCAGGGGATGCGCATCGCCCGAGGCGGCGAGCAGGGCGCGGGTCGCCGGCTCCCGGGTCGCCGGGTCGGCAAGGTAGCGGCCGAGATGTCCGGCGGCGTTCGCGCGGTTGATGGGGCCCTCGCCTTCGTCGGCCGACATGGCGAGCAGGAGGTCGAGCGCCTCCCGGCTCAGCTCGCGCGCGCCGGTGTACGCCTCCGCCCGCCGTTCGATCTTCCGGCGGCGCGGTGTCTCTCCCCACCACTCGTCCATCCGCTCGGCCGCCCATTCGGGACTTTCGGCGGTGTGGCATTCGTTGCAGGCGTTGGGCACTCCGTATCGGGCAGTGTTCGGCGGCGAGGGGATCGAGATGCTGTGGTCGCGCATCTTCGCCCGGATGCTCGTCACGCTGCGCGGCATGTGGCACTCGACGCACGAACTGCCCTCGCTCTGGGCGGGATGGAAGGTGTGCGCCGTGAGATCGGCGCCGATCGCCTCGTGGCAGCCGGTGCAGAGCCCGTTGTTCGTCGGGAGGAGCTGCTCGTTCTTCTCGATGTCCGGGCGGTGGGGATCGATGTGGCAACCCGTACAGGTGGCGCCCCCCTCCACGAAGCACTCGCTCTGCCAGATGCCGAGCGTGTTGGTGGAGAACCGCCGGGTCTTCCCGTCGGGGTACCAGGTCGGGTCCTCGGAAGGCTCCTGGGTGTACTCGAGGATCGGGAAGAAATGGTCGAAGTAGTTGTCACCGGCGGCGAACCCGAAGGCCATCTGGTCCCGGAACGAATGGCACTGGGCGCAGACCATCGAGTTCGTCTCGTGGTCCAGCCGGGTCTGCTGCACGATGTAGCTCGCGGGATCGTCACCGTAGAAGTCGAGGTTCATGTACTTGTCCACGTGCCGGCTGCCCGGTCCGTGGCAGCGCTCGCAGGTGGTGCCGAAGTCGAGCCAGGTGGTGTCGTAGCGGTCTTCCCCGGGGCGGAAGCCCTTGATCTGGTCGCTCACGTGGCAGCCGAAACAGTTCTTGTTCCAGAGCTGCACCGGGACGATGCCCTCCGCCTGGTCGGGGGCCGCGATCTCGAGGTTGTGGAACCACTCCCGGCGCAGCACGTCCCAGGTCGGCGGCAGCACGATGACCCGGCCGTCCTCGAGCGTCGTCAGGTAGTGCTGGATGCGGCGGTTCCCGAGCGTGTAGTCCACCTGGTGCTCGACGGGTTCGCCGGTGAAGAACGGCTCGGTGATGAAGTACTTCGAGCCCACGCGCCGTATCCGGTACTCCTCGCCCCGGAGCATGAGGACCTCCCGGGAGAAGTCGCCGAGCACCTGGCCGGGGACGGCGGGCTGCACCATCTTGGAATGGCGCGAGGAGGTCCAGTCGTCATGGGCCTGCTCGTGGCAGGTCAGGCACTCGGCCGAACCCACCATCATGGCGGGCTGTTCGGACAGGGGCGGGGGGACCGGCTGCGCCGCCTGAGCGGCGGCCGCTGCGACCGGGGGCGAACCCGCGCCGGTGGCGAACAGCCCGAGTACCGCGAGGGCGGCCGCGCCGGCCAGGGCGAACGTGAACCTCACGAGGACGGCTCCTCCATGACGTGGATCCGGCGTGCGGCCGGGGCCTCGACCTCGCTCCTGGATCCCGAAGGCCAGAGCACGGCGGCGGAAACCGCCTGCCCGCCGGAGCCGAGGCCGAAGACCACCTCGAGCTGGTTCTGCGAGGCGTACCCGGTGGCGCTCTTCACGACGCGGGTCTCGCTGCGGGTCATGCCGGCATCCTCGATGGCAAGGGTGATCTTCGCACCGATTCCGTCCCGGTTCGAATTTCCTCCCCGGAGCCGGAATCCCACCCAGCCGTTCCGCTCGCCGCCGTCGTTCCGGAAGAGGCGCGCCGGGCCGCCGTTCCCGCTGACCGCGAGGTCCGGATCGCCGTCGCCGTCGATGTCGCCGAAGGCCGCTCCCCGGGCCACCATGGGCCGGGCGAGATCCGGGGAGGCGGTGGTCACTTCGTCGAAGCCGCCGTCGCCCCGGTTCCGGAAGAGATGGGGGGCCTGGCGGTAGCTGACCCGTTGCTGGACGGCGGCGATGTCGTTTTCGACGTGGCCGTTCGCGACGAAGATGTCCTGGCGTCCGTCGAGGTCATAGTCGAAGAAGAAGGCCCCGAAGGCGAGGGTGAGCAGACTGTTGCGGCCGATCTCCGAGACGGGCGCCTGGTCGATGAAGAAGCCGACGCCCTCGTTGTGGTAGAGCGAGACCATCTCGTTCGAGAAGTTGCCGATGACGAGGTCGGGCATGCCGTCGCCGTCGTAGTCCGAGGCGTCGATGCCCATGGCGCCCCGGGCGGCGCCGTTCTCCGCGAAGGCGATCCCGGAGAGCACTCCGGCGTCCTCGAACCGTCCGCCGCCGAGGTTCCGGTAGAGATAGTTGGGCTGGGTGTCGTTCGCCACCGCGAGGTCGAAGAGCCCGTCGTCATCGAAATCGAGGACCGCGACGCCGAGTCCCTTCCCCCGGGGGTTGAAGAGCCCCGCCTCCCGGGTGACGTCGGTGAACCCCGCCGCGCCGTCGTTCCGGTAGAGGATGGCGCTCGCGCCGTTGTACGACTCCGGGGTGCAGTAGCTCTTGTTCACCCCGTCGAGGGCGCAGAAGATGTCCTCCTCGATGGACCACTCCACGTAGTTCAGCAAGAAGAGATCCAGGTCCCCGTCCCGGTCGGCGTCGAGCCAGGTGGCGACGCTCGAAAAGCCGGGATCCGCGACCGAGGCGGCGTGCGGCGCCTCCCGGAACATTCCGCCGCCCGTGTTCTCGAGCAGGCGGTTCGGCCCGAGGACGGTGAGATAGAGGTCCTGGTCCCCATCGGCGTCGTAGTCGGCGATTGCCACGCCGATGCCGTAGAACGGGACGTCGAGGCCCGAGCCGGCGGTCGCATCCTCGAAGGTCCCGTCGCCGCGGTTCCGGTAGAGCGCGGCGGTGGGCTCCGGTTCCGTCCGGTGTCCCGGCCACCGTCGGCTGTTCACGAAGAGCAGGTCCTGGTCGCCGTCGCCGTCGGCGTCGAAGAAAGCCACTCCGCTTCCCATGGTCTCCGGCAGGTACTTCTCGCCGAAGGCCCCGTTCTCGTGGACGAAGTCGATGCCGGCTGCTTCGGTGACGTCTACGAAGCGCGCTTCCTGGGCGCTGGCTGGCGCGATCAGGGCGGCCACGAAGAGCAGCGCTCCGGCGCCCGCCCCGACGCGGAACGGTCGTTGTGCGATCACGACCCCATTGGAATCAGAGGTCACGCCAGGCGGTCTCGTCTTCCTTCGAGTGCCACTCTTGCAAGGTCTCCCGAACGGCCGGTAGGTACTCGTCGGCCGTTGCCGGGGCCTTGCGAAACGGCCGCTCCTTTCCCGGCACGGCGAACGCCGGCGTGTCCCCTCGGCGCGGTCGAATTTCCGCCCGGATGCGTTCCGGGCTCGCGGTCTGTCCACCCGCGCCAGGTCGCGCCAATCCGTTACACATCAGCCGGAATCTTATCGGTCGGAAAACCTGTTTCGCGTTCGTGCGGGGCTCATGGCAGTCGCGGAATCAGGAGGCCCCGGGAGCGGGGATTCCCGGGGTTCGGGACGGGTGCGTGCGACCGTACGCCACCCGAGTCACGAAACTTCCCCCGACATCGAACGCTCCTGTCGCAATGGGCGGCTGTACTCTCTGTCGGTTCGCGACCGTTGCCGGCGCGGGTTACGGCCGGTCGACGTCCTTTTTCGCTCTCATCCGCTCCCGGCGACCGGTCAGGAGGACGCCCGCATGTCCGATGTGCTCGGCGGAATGATTGGCGGGGTCGGGCTCTTCTTCGTCGGGATGTGGCTCCTGACGGAGAACCTCAAGGCGCTCGCGGGACGGCGCCTCCGCCTCATCGCCAGGCGGTGGACCGAGAGGCGCCTGGCCGCTTTCAGCATTGGCGCACTTGCCGGCGTCACCACGCAGAGCATGTCGGCGCTCACGTTCATCGTGGTGAGCATGGCGAGGTCACGGCTGGTTTCCACCCAGGGGGCTTTCGCCATCGTCCTCGGCGGGAACGTCGGCGTGACGTTGCTGGTGTTCATGCTGACCTTCGACATACGCCTGGTCGCGCTCTATGTCGTGGGGGCGGCGGGCCTGGCCATTGCCAGCGACCGGGTCGCCGGGGACTTCCGGCGGCTCGCCGCGTCCGTCTTCGGAGTGGGGATGATCTTTCTTGGCCTGGGCATGCTGGTCGCGGCAGCGGCGCCGCTCGGCGAGCACCCGTGGTTCAGCGAGATGATGCAGTGGAGCGTGGGCTCGCTGCTGCTCACGTTCGTGGTGGCCGCGCTCCTGACCGTCGTCGTGCAGTCGGGCGCGGCCGTCTGCGTGCTGGGCATCAGCATGGCGACGCTCGGGGTCCTCACCGTGGACCAGACCATCATGCTCCTCTACGGGGTCACCTTCGGATCAGCCTTGATCCTGTACCTCCTGTCCATGAACCTGGCCGGCCGGTCCCGCCAGGTCGCGATGTGCCAGGTGGGTCTGAACGTGTTGATCTGCGTGGTCGCGGTCCCCGCACTGTTCCTCGAACTGGAACTCGGCGTGCCTTTGCTGAAGGCGCTGGTTCTGTCCCTCGATCAGGGGCTCGGCCAGCAGATGGCGATCGCCCTCCTGCTGGTGAACCTGCTCGGCGCTCTGGCATTGCTCGCCGTCGTCGGACCGGTGGAGCGGGTGTTCGCGAAGCTCTGGCCGGCTACCGCGACGGAAGAACTGGAAGAGACCGAATTCCTTCACGACGGCGCGCTGGAAGATGCCGGTTCGGCGCTGTCGCTCGTGGATCTCGAGCAGCGGCGCGTGTTCGAGAACCTGCCGCGCTATTTCGAAGCGGTCCGGTCCGGTACCGATCTCGGGGCGTTGCGCCACGGGATCCGGAGCCTGTTGACGGAGATCGAGAGGTTTCAGACCGATCTGTTGATCCGCCACGGCGTGAGCACGGTCGACGAACACAACTCGATGCTGACGCGCCAGAAGCTGCTCGGCTGGCTCGAGGAGCAGACAGGCGTCCTTTGCGAAGCGCTGGGCCAGCTTCCGGAACAGTCGGACCTGGACGATCTGCGAGCGAATCTCTGCGAGGGAACGGATGCCGTCTTCCAATCCCTGATCCATGCGATGCGGAGCCAGGACCGGGAAGCCTGGGCGCTCGCCAGGGAGCTGGCCGGCGACCGCAGCGAGCTGATGCGGGCGATGCGCCGCAAGTACGGGACGGCCCGGATGCAGACCGACGGCCCGACCCGCAGCCGGATCATCGCCCTTACGAACACGGTGGAACACGTGTTCTTCCTGTTGTCGAAGTTCGTGCGGGAACTCGACGCTTCCCTGATGACCGGGACGGCTGCGCCAGAGCCCTCGGCGCGCCGCATACAGCAGCCGCTGAAGGAGTCCGGTTGAGCGCCGGATCCGTCAGCGCTCCGCGAGCCCGTTGCGGTGTTCGTGGATCGGGAGCCGCTCGTTGTTGTCGTCGGGATGGGTGCGCCGGTAGTCCCCGGTGACGAACTGGGAGGCTTCGTCGGCCTTGAAGCGGAGGTAGAGCTCGCGGTGGCGGGTGGCGCGCTCCGGATCCCGGAGCCCCTGGGAAGCGAGCATCAGGTTGTAGTGGGCCTCGAGGTCCTCGGGATCGATGGCGAGCGTCTTCTCGAGCACCGCGACGGCTTCGGCGAAGTCCCGCTTCAGGAACAGCAGCCGTCCGACCTGGTTGTTCACCACGCGGTCACGTGGAAAGACCTCCTGTACCGCATTCAGGTCCGCGAGCGCCTCGTCGTAGCGGCCGAGCGCCTTCAGCGCCATGGCCCGGAAGAAGAGCGCGCGGGGGAGGTCCGGGGCGAGTTCGAGGGCCGCTTCCGCCGCCTCCCGGGCGCCCTCGGGATCTCCTTCCTGGAGGCGCACCCGCGCGAGATTGACCGGCGCGTCCGCGAACTCGGGGGCGAGCCGCGCCACGGTGGAGAAAGCGGATTCGGCGGCGCGGAGATCTCCTGCGAGCAGCATTCCGATGCCGTAGTCGTTGAAGCGCAGCGCGCGGGCGAGGTCGCCGGGCGCGGCTTCGGGAGCCGGGGAGGCTTCGGACGCTACCGGGAGCCGTAGCGCGGCGGCGGCCATCTCCACGATCGGCACGTCCGGCGCCGCGACGTCGTCCGCGAACCGGACCGCCCGGTCGTCGTAGGCCGAAGCGACCTCGCCGCCTTCCTCGAGCTGGCCCCGGAAGGTCCACTGGGTGTGCCACCAGTCGAACTTCCGGTAGTTCAGACGGGCGGTCAGGGTGACCGGCCCCTCGACGTCCTCCGGGACCTCCAACCGGTAGCGCACCGTGTGCGCGGCGCCCGGGGGGATCGGGGAGACGTAGAGGACGCTGCGGGCCGACCAGGCGTTCCGCTTGTTGATGGGGTTGCCGCGCGCGTCGAGCAGGAGCGAGCGGAAGAAGTGCGCGGAGCCGTCCACCGGGGCGTCGTCCGCCTCGCCCGCTTCGCCGGTGAAGCCGCTCCAGAAGAAGGGCCGTCCGGCGGCGTCTTCGGCCTGGAACTCGAGCCAGACCTCCTGGGCGTCGATGGTGCCGCTCGGGAAGAAGTGGCCCACGTTGCGGGTGCGCACAACGACGTCCACCCGCACGGTCTCCCCCGGAACCAGCGCCGGCAGCGCCTCGTCGAGCGGGGCGCTCAGTTCCCCGAGCGGCCCCGTGCCGGCGTAGCGGGTGGTGGGTGCGGCCGCCTCTTCTCCGACCGCGAAGGTGGAGGCCAGCGCCAGTGGGTCGGGGCCGCCGGCCGCCTGCTCGTCGCCTTCGCCCTCGCCGGCGTCGTCACGGACGAGGCCGAAGATGTCCACGGTGACCTGTCCGGCGCGAAGGAAGTCGCGGACCGCCTGCAGTTGCTCGTCGAGGCCGAAGTGCGTCGGGAGCGCGGTGTTGGCGGTGGCGAAGCGATGGGAGCGGATCAGGCCGCCCACGGCGGCCGGGTCCTCCCCGGCGACCGGCGGCATGTGGCAGTCGGCGCAGGTCTTCGGCGAATCCGGGTAATAGAACGAGCGGGCGCCCTCTCCCGATACGCCGCTCGCCTGCCAGTTGTCGTAACTGTTGAAACCCCGCAGCCAGCGGTAGTCGTTCACCGGCTGGTCGAGGTGCACCTTGT
>CAYUVU010000078.1:0-2494 GCA_964448205.1 uncultured Acidobacteriota bacterium | reverse complement strand
GGGCCGGCTGTCGCCGACCTCCATCCCTCGTGCTCAAGGGGTCTGCGCAGAGCTATCGCTCTGCTCCGAAACAGCCGGCACCCGCTGCGCCGAGCGCAGCGGAACCGCGGTCCGCTGCTGGTCCGCATGGCGCAAACGGCTTGGAACGCCGGCTTCAGCCGGCACAGCCCGTTGCAGGCGGGCGGGGGACGACGTCATCCGCCAGGATGGCGCGGCTGCGCGTCCATCCACCCGGGGTAGCGACGAACCGCCCGCGGCCCTGCGAGCCGCTGTGCCGGCTGAAGCCGGCGTTCCAAGCCGGCGGCACCAGCCAGGCTGTTGGCCAACCCCGCACGACCGCACTTTCACAGCAACTGGCGCGCCGCGCACGTCGTAACGCCGCCCGCCCGTACGGCACGACCGGCTCGCACGCCCGCCCGGGGACTCGGGGCGGTCACCGGTACAGCAGAAACGCGTCCCGCACCGGCTCGAAACCCTCCCCCTCGGCGTCCCCGGCGTCGGCAATCTCCGCCGTGGTGCGCCCGGCCTCGATGCCCTCCCGGATGTTCGGACTCCCCCCGAGGATGTCGATGGGTAGCCGGACCAATTCGTACTCGTAGGGCGGCGGCCGCCAGGCGAAGTCCGACGGCCAGAGCCTCCGGGCCTGGTTCAGGATGGCGATCCCGGTGCGCCAGGGCAGATAGGCGTTCCGGTCCGTGACGTGCTGCATCACGCCGCCGCATTCCTCGCCGGCGAATTTGTGGAAGGTGGGCCGGAACCGGACGGGGCGGAAGTGGACGCCCGGAAGTTCCTCGCCGGCCAGCGCATCCGCCAGCCGGGATCCGTCCACCCACGGAGCCCCGCACACCTCGAAGGGCCGGGTGGTCCCCCGGCCTTCGGAGAGGTTCGTGCCCTCGATCAGGCAGCCCCCCGGATACACGGTGGCCGTATCCAGGGTGGCCATGTTCGGGGACGGGGGGATGAACGCGAGCCCGGTTTCGTCGAGCCACTGCTCGCGGCTCCAGCCCTGGCAGCCGACGATCACGAGGTCGGCGCCGATCCCGTGCCGGCGGTTCACGAGCCCGGCGATCTCGCCGGAGGTCATCCCGTGCCGGGTCGGGAGCGGATAGAGCCCCACGAAGGAGCGGTGGTCGTCCCGGATCAGGTTCCCCTCCACCGCGCCGCCGATCGGGTTCGGCCGGTCGAGGACGACGATGCGCTTGCCGTGCTCCGCCGCCGCCTCCATGGCGTGCGCCATCGTCCAGACGTAGGTGTAGTAGCGCGAGCCGACGTCCTGAACGTCGAAGACGAGGGCGTCGAGCCCCTCCAGCATCGCCGCCGTCGGACGCCGGGTGGGCCCGTAGAGGCTGTGGACGGGAATGAGGCCGTCGCCGTCGGCGATCTCGATGAGGTCCTGCTCGACGGCGTCGAAGCCGTGTTCGGGGGCGAAGAGCGCCGCGAGCGTCACCCCCGGCAGGCCGGCCACCACGTCCTGCGCGTGGCGGAAGGACGCGTCCACCGACGAAGGGTTCGCGATCAGTCCGACCCGGAGCCCCTTGAGCAACTCCCCCATTTCCGGGAGCCGGTCGAGTCCGGTGCGCACCGTTGGCGTCTTCATCGAGGGAAGACTACGCAAACGAACAACGGTTCACCGGTCGGCCGGGCTGACAAAGGTGGCTGTCCAGTGTCCGCGACCGCGGTTCCGTTACCCGGCTCGCGTAGAGTCCCAAGTCAGGCCATCCCCATGCACAGCGTCCTCTCGGTCACCGAAGCCCGCGAGAGACTTGCGGAGATCGCCAACTGCGTCCGTTCGTCTGGAGAACGGATTCTGCTGGAAGAACGCGGAACGCCGGTCGCTGCGCTCGTGCGGCCTTCAGACCTCAAGGCTCTTGAGTTGTTCGAGGACTGGCTCGACGGTCGGGACGCTCTCGATGCGTTGGTGGACTACCGCGTCGCCGGCGGCGTCCGTTGGGAAGACGTCAAGCGCGACTTGGGTCTGTAGCGGCCGATAGCCCTCGGCGGCTTCGTCTTCTGGAGCCGCCGCGACTGAACCGCCTGCAACTCGCACCGCACTGACCGCCGGTGGGATACTTGGCCGTCTGCGGCCGGGGTATTTCCGGCTGCCGGGGAGGCCCGCCGTGTTCGCTCGTTCCACCGTTTCCGTTGTCCTTCTGGGACTTCTTTCCTTGGCTGTCGCCGTTCCGGCGGCTGCCGAGGACGACCGCTGGACCCCGGCGCTCTCCATGAAATACCACCGGGTCGGTTCGGTCGCCATCTCCGCGGACGGGACACTCGTCGCGTTCGCGGTCACCGTCCCACTCATGGAGGGCGAGAAGTCCGAGTACCGGACCCAGATCCACGTGGTCCCGGCGGCGGGCGGCGACACGGTCGCCTACACCACCGGCGAGAACTCGGCGACCTCGCCTGCCTTCTCTCCCGACGGGCGCTATCTCGCCTTCCTGCGCAAGGGTGAGGAGAACCAGCAGGTCTGGCTGCTGCCGTTGGCCTGTCTGTT
>CAYUVU010000077.1:0-6576 GCA_964448205.1 uncultured Acidobacteriota bacterium | reverse complement strand
GGAGACGGCGCTTCCCGCGTTCCTCGCGATGATGGGCGGCCGCGTGGGGCGCGCGGCGCTGATGGGCATCCCCCTCCAGCAGAAGTGGGACTGGTTCGAGTCGGGCGACCGCGCCCCCGATTACTACCTGCGCTCGGACGCCGCGCTCTACTACTACCCGTTCGTGGACGCGATGGTGGCGGAGGCGGTGCTGGCCCTGTCGCCGGAGCAGCAGGACCGTTTCGATCCCATGATCACCGGGTTCAACCCGACCGACATGTACGCGACCGACCACATCCGGCGGGTGCTGCGGCTCTATCCGGGGGTCTTCTCGGGAATCGGCGAGTTCTCGATCCACAAGGAGGTGGTGTCTCCCAAGACCGTGGGGCACACGGCGAGTCTCCGAAACCCGGCGCTCGACCGCATCCTGGAGTTCGCGGGGGAAGTGGGGCTGTTGGCCCTCGTGCACAACGACGTGGACGTCATCCTGCCCCACGAGGGAGTCCGCCCGACGCATTTCGACCCGTTCATCGAGGTGGTCCGGCGCCATCCCGGAACGACGATCCTCTGGGCGCACGCCGGCATCGGCCGCTTCGTCGAGCCGGCGCCCGGTTACGTGGGGCTGCTGGAGGAGCTTCTCCGCGACGAAGAGCTGAGCCACCTCTACCTCGACCTGTCCTGGGATGTGGTGGCCGAGCAGATCGTGGCGCCACCGGAAACGCTGGCTGCGTGGATATCCCTCGTGGACCGCTGGCCGGACCGCTTCATCCTTGGTTCGGATTCGGTCGTTGCGACGGACGCCGGCGCTTATCTCGGCGCGCTGGAGGTCTGGCGTTCGCTCCTCGACGGCCTCGATCCCGACGCCAGCGAGAAGGTTCGCCTCGGCAACTACGAGCGGCTGTTCGACGCGGCGCGCATCCGGGTACGCGCCTGGGAGGCCGCCCAGACCGAGCAATCACGACGGCCCCGCTAGGGCCGCCGGCCTCGGGACCGGAACCGCCGCGCTCGGCGCCGCGCACGTCCCAACCCCACCCCGCCTCACGGCACCCACGGCTTGGAACGCCGACCTCTGGTCGGCACGCGCGGCGCTCCGCGCCGCGCATGTCGTGACGCCATCCACCCCCATTGCACGTAGGGCGCGGAACTTTGGACCCGGACCCGTGACGCACACGCCCGAGACCGCCGGTCCAATGATCCCGGTGGGCAATATCAGCGTAAAACCGCTCTTACGACAGCACTTTTTCAACGATACGGACTGTCAGTTGCTCGCGGTATCGCATTGACATAGAATCCTTGCAATAGATAAATCGCAAGAATATCCATCCCTCAGGACTACGCACCACCATGTCAAGTCTTCGTCCAGGACACTTCGGTCGCCGGATCCGTGCGCTCCGGGAGGAACGTGGTCTCTCTCAAGAGGAACTGGCGTCCGTCTTCGGGTTCAACGATCGACAGACCGTGTCTGCCGTTGAAACCGGTGCGCGGCGCCTGACGGCCGAGGAACTGTTGCTCGTGATGAACGGTTTGAACGTCCCGCTCGACTACTTCACGGATCCCTTCCGCCTCGTCGGCGAAGGCCGTTTCTCGTGGAGGCAGAAAGATGTGGACGCGACCGACCTCGCGGCGTACGAACAGCAGGCGGGCCAGTGGATTGCGGCATTTCGCTCACTCGCCCCGGAGGTCGGTCAGGAGACGCGGTTCCTCCGAATGACACTTGGACTCACCAAGCGGTCGAGCTTTGAGGACGCGATGCAGGCCGGCGAGCGTTTCGCCGCCAAGTTTGAGCTGGGTGAGGTACCGGCGGCGCGTCTGGCCGAGGTCATGGAGCGGAGGCTCGGCATCCTCGTTCTCATGGTGGACGCCCCTCACGGGATTTCCGGCGCCGCCTGCCAGCTACCGGAGCTGGAAGCCGCGTTGATCTCCCGGAGGGAGGTCATCGGCCGAAGGTCCTTCGACCTAGCACATGAGCTGTTTCACCTGCTCACCTGGGACGCGATGCCGCCCGAGCACTCGGAGGAGATCAACGGGATTGGCCGGAATCGTGTCGAACAGCTCGCCAACAACTTCGCGGGAGCCGTGCTGATGCCGCCCCGGGTCCTAGAGCCGTGCGGAGGGTGGAGCGACTTGTCTCAGGATCAATTGATCGGGCGGCTGAATTCGGTCGCCGACCGCCTGCAGGTGAGTTCTTCGGCGCTCCGATGGCGACTCGCTGCCCTCGGGGAACTGTCGCAGCGGGTGGCCAAGTCCCTCCCGGAAGAGAGGCTGCGCTACAACGGCAGGAAGGCCGCGGAGGGGGATCCGCCCGCGCGGTTCTCCAGACTGTTCATGGAGGTCATCGGCGGTGCGATTGAGCGGGGGCTCGTGTCCATCCGCCGGGTGGCCCGCCTGCTCGATCTCACCGTCGAGGACCTCGCAGACACGTGTGCGGCACATCAGGTCTCCTGTTCCGTGGAGCTGTGAGGCGTCATGCCACGACACACCGGGACGGTGTTCGTGGACACCAACATCATTCTGGAATGCCACCGAGTCGGGTCGTGGAGAGCGCTTACCGGCGGATACAGAGTCGAGACCGTTGAACAGTGCCTCCGGGAGACGCAGGCAGGTGCCCAGCGCCGAAGGCAGAAACAAGGCATCAGCAGAGAGCGGTTGACGGAGCGGCTCGCTGCGGTTCCTCCCAACGGCCCCGTGATGCCGCGCCTCATGTCTTCCTGCCACGTCCTCGCTCCCTCCATTCCATAGACTTCCGGGCCATGTGGCCGTCTCCTCGCGTTCTCGTGATCGGCGCCCTTTCCCTCGCGGTCGCCGGCACGCTGGCCGCCCAGCCGACCGGTCCGGGGCGGGGGCGGGCAGCCGAGGCATGGCACTGGATCCAGAAACTCCAGACGACCGGGTCGGTGCTGCACGTCACCGCACACCCGGATGACGAGAACGGGGCGCTGCTCGCGCTGCTGAGCCGCGGCCACGGCGTCCGGACCGCGCTCCTCAGCCTCACCCGGGGCGAGGCGGGCGCCAACGCGATCGGGCCGGAGCTCTTTGACGGCCTGGGCCTGATCCGGGCCGCCGAGCTGGAAGTGGCCGGGAACTGGTACGGACTCGACCGGATCTACTACACCCCGCTCGCCGATTACGGCTATTCGAAGAACCGGGACGAGGCGCTCCGCTCCTGGGACGAGGAGTCGGCGGCCGCCGACGTCGTGGAGATCATCCGGCGGGAGCGGCCGATGGTCGTCCTGGCCCGGTTCACCGGGGACCCGCGGGACGGGCACGGCCAGCACCAGTTCGCGGGCCGGATGGCGGCGCGCGGCTTCGACGGGGCCCCGGACATGGGGGCGTTTCCGGCCCGCGAGGGTCGGCGGCCGCACCTGCCCCTCGCCTTCTTCCAGCGGGCGCGCGACGAGGAGAATGCGCTCGAGATCGACGTCGCGGGCTCCCGGCCGTGGCTCTCCCATTCGTTCGCCGAACTGAATGCGATCGGGCTCTCCTACCAGCGCTCGCAGACCCGTGGAGTGGTCCGGCCCGTCGCCGGCCGGCGCACCACTCTCCTGCTGCGTGCGGACGGCGATCCGGACGCCGGGAACGACCTGCTCGCCATGCTCGGCCCCGAACGGGCCTCGCTCTCCGCCCGCTTCGGTCCCGTCGTCCCGGCCCGGCTCATGGCGGTGCTCGAGAGCCTGGATGTGCACTTCCGGGCGGTTGCCGCCCAGTTCGACTGGAGCGCCCCCGAAGCGAGCCTGGCGCGGCTCGGCGAAGCGCTCGCCGAAGCCCGGGAATTGCTCTCCGAGCGGTCGCCATCCGGGTTCTTCGACGTCCGGCACGAACTGGAGCGGAAAGAAGAGCAACTCGTCGCGGCCATCCGAGCCGCCGCGGGGGTCTCTTTCGAGGCCCTGGCGAGCGAACCGGCCGCGGAGAGCGGCGGATCGCCCTTTGCGCCGCCCCCGGCCTTCAGCCCGGTCGTGCCCGGCCAGCGTTTCGAGGTTCGGGCAAGCGCCGCCGCGCTCGCTCCGGCGCGGGTCGCCGGTGTTTCCCTCGACGTTCCCGGCGAAGTCGAGCCGGTGGACGCTGCGGGCGGAACCCATCGATTCGTCGTGACCCTCGCCGCGGACGCTCCGGTGCTCCAGCCGCACGTCGAACGGTCCGGTCTCGGCGAGAGCCGCTATCGCGCGAACGGCGACTGGACGCTCGGCGCCCCACCCCCCGCGCTGACGGCGACCCTCGATCTGGAGATTCCCGCGGGTGCCGGCGGCGAGACCGTCACGGTCGCGCTCGCCGCCCCGGTGGAGCGTTTCGAATCGAATCTCCCCTACGGCTACGAGCGGCGCGAACTGGAGATCCTGCCGCCGGTCTCGGTCGCCTTCGATCCGGGCTTCGCGGCTTTCCCCTCGGGAGCGGACACCGCAGCGTTCGAGGCCAGTCTCACGGTCACCGGGAATCAGGCCGGCGAGTTCCGGGTGGGCCTGGAAATGCCGGATGGCTTCCGGGCAGAACCGGCCGGGAGGACGGTCGCCTTCGACCGGGCCGGGGAGGAGGCGGGCGTCCGCTTCACGGTCCGCGTGGACGGAGTGGCCGCAGGGGCCTACGAAATCACGGCCACCGTGGACGGAGGCTCCGGTGAGCCGGCTGCTGCAATCGGCTACCAGCGCATCGCGCACCGGGACCTGCCGCTCCGCTACCTGGTGCGCCCCGCCTCGCTGCGGGTTGCCGGCGTCGAACTGGCGATGCCGGAGGGACTCCGGGTCGGGTACGTGGTGGGCGCCGGTGACGAGGTCCCCGCCGGCATCGAGGCCCTCGGGGCCGAAGTGACCCTGCTGGACGAGACGGCGCTCCTGAACTCGGACCTCGGCGAGTACGACGCGGTGATGACCGGGACCCGGGCCTATGCGGTGCGCCCGGACCTTCTCCGCGCGAACCGGCGGTTGCTCGACTACGCGCGGGACGGCGGTCACCTGATCGTGCTCTACAACACCAACGAGCTGATCCCGAACCAGCACGCGCCCTATCCGGGCGTCCTCCCCCGGCGGTCGGAGGAGGTCTCCGAGGAGGACAGCCCGCTGACCGTGCTGGCGCCGGACCATCCCCTCATGACCTGGCCGCACCGGATCGGCCCCGCCGACTTCGAAGGCTGGGTCGAGCAGCGCGGCTCCAAGTTCTGGAGCGAGTGGGATGAGGCGTACACGGCGCTCTTCGAGACGCAGGACACCGGCCAGGACCCGCAGCGGGGCGGCGCGCTCACCGCCGAGGTGGGGGAGGGGCGCTACACCTACTTCGCCTACGCGCTGCACCGGCAGCTCCCGGAGGGGGTACCGGGGGCTTTCCGCCTGCTCGGCAACCTGATCGCGGCGTCACGCGCGGCGCAATAACTGGCACCGAGTGTGAACACTCGGAATCACGCTACAATGCGTGAATCCAAGTGGGAGTCGAGTAGTGCAGATTCAGGAGCTCGTCCAGGACGACCTCTTTTCCCCGAGCCTCATTGCTCGGGCGCTTCGCACCACGCAGGCGGAGATCGCCGACACCCTCGGCCTGCCGCGTGAGGCCCTGTCGCGGAAGACGCGGGTGCGGGCGGCGAAGACGCAGCTCCGGCTCCGCCAGATGCTGGAGATCCTCCGCCGGGTATCGGACTACAGCGGTTCGACGCTGTACGCGTACGCCTGGTACCGCTCGGAGCCGCTGCCCGGATTCGGTGGGATGACTCCCGTGGAACTTGTTCGGGAAGGCCATGCTGACTGGGTCCACAGCTACCTCAGCGAGATGATGGACGGCGGGTACGCCTGATATCTCGCTGCGCTGGCGGCTCCTCCGATGCGATTCCGAGGCGTGGTGTACCGGGCCCATCTGCCCGACAGGGCTCTCACGGATCCGTTGTCCGGGCAAGGAGCGGCGCTCTACGGCGGAAGGTTCAACCGAAGAGGAGTTCCGGCCTTCTACACGTCCTTGTCGCTGGCGGGTGCGGTCCGGGAAGTCAGCCGAGCCGGGTTTCCGATCCAGCCGGTGCTGCTCTGCGCCTACGAAGTCGATTGCAGCCCGATCTTTGACGCCGCGCAGCCGGAAGCAATGACCCGGGAGGGTGTTCAGTCCGAGCATCTGGATCCGCCCGACTGGAGACGTGATCGGGACCGAGGCAGAATCCCCGCCTGCTGGGCGGTCGCCGACCGCCTGATTGCCCAAGGCTACGCCGGAATGCTGGTCAGGGCCTTCTTCCGCGGTGCGGGCCCGGACGACCGCAACCTCGTCCTGTGGAAGTGGAGTGACTCGCTCCCGAGCCGGGTCCGGCTCATCGACGCCGAAGGACGCATCACGCCGAAATGACCACCGAAGCCGCCGCTCCGCTCGTCCGGCGTATCCGCCGGCCGGACTGGCCGGAGGAACGCGAGGTGGTGCTGGTCGGGACCGCCCACATTTCCCCGGACTCGCTCCGGCTCGTGCGGGAGACGATCGAGCACGAGCGGCCCGACGGAGTGTGCATCGAACTGGACGAGGCCCGCTACGAGGCGCTCGATGGCCGCCGGATCCCTGAGCGCCTCGTAGCGGGCCTCGTCCAGTTCGATGCACACTCCGTCGGGCCGCTCGTGCTCGATCGTCTCCCGCACGAGCCGGAGC
>CAYUVU010000076.1:0-8621 GCA_964448205.1 uncultured Acidobacteriota bacterium | reverse complement strand
TACGCACCGCGTACCTTCGATGCTGATCCGCCGCCTCGCCGCCGAATTCCTCGGCACCGCCGGCCTGCTCGCGGTGATCATCGGCGCCGGCATCATGGCCGTCAACCTGTCGGGCGGCAACGACGGGGTGGCGCTCATCGGGACCACGGCGGCGATCGGCGCGGGCCTCGTGGTCCTCATCTGGCTCTTCGCCCCGGTGTCCGGCTGCCACATCAATCCCGCGGTCACGTTGGCCTTCCTGCTCCGGAAGGAGATTTCCGGGCGCGACGCCGGGCTCTACGTCGTCGTCCAGGCGGCGGGCGGCCTGGCGGGGATGCTGGTGACCCACCTGATGTTCGACCTGCCGCTCCTGCAGACCGCGACCCAGGTGCGGACCGGGCCGGGGCAGTGGGTGTCCGAAGTGGTGGCCACCTTCGGGCTGATCCTGACCATCTTCGGCTGCATCAAGGTCCGCCCGCAGGCGGTGGCGGCCGCGGTGGGCATCTACATCTTCGCGGCCTGCTGGTTCACCGCTTCGACCTCGTTCGCAAACCCGGCGGTGACACTCGCGCGGAGCTTCACGGACACGTTCTGCGGCATCCGCCCCCAGGACGCTCCGATGTTCGTGCTCATGGAGATCGCGGGCGCGCTCATCGCGACGCCGTTCGCGGCGTGGTTGTACCGCGCGAAGGACTCGCCGGGATCCTGACTTGACGGACGGTTCCGCCAAGCCGGTCGAATCCGGCGCGCGGATCGCCAGCCTGGACGTGCTGCGCGGTTTCGCGCTGCTCGGCATTCTGGTGATGAACATCCAGATCTTCGCGATGCCCATCGCCGCGTACCAGAACCCGACGGCGTGGGGCGATCTCTCGGGGATCAACCTCGGCGTCTGGACCCTCAGTCACGGGTTGTTCGCGCTCAAGTTCGTCACGCTGTTCTCGATCCTGTTCGGCGCCGGAATCGCCCTTTTCGCCGACCGGATCGAGGCGCGGGGCGGCCGGCCGGCAGGACTGCACTACCGGCGCGTGTGGTGGCTCCTCGTGTTCGGGATGGCCCATGCCTATCTGCTGTGGAGCGGCGACATCCTGGTGGGCTATGCCCTCTGCGGCTCGGTGGTCTATCTGCTGCGCCGCCGCCGCCCGCGGACCCTGCTGGCGGCCGGCATCGCCCTCTTCTCGGTATCGAGCCTGGTGTTCCTGCTCCTGGGAGCCGTGCTGTCGCTGCCGGATGTACCGGACGAGGCGATCCGGCAGATCGAGGCGGAGTGGGCGCCCCCGGCCAGCGAACTCGATGACGAGATTTTCGCCTACCGCGGGGACTGGAGCGAGCAGCAGCCCCAGCGGGTGGAGCATTCGCTCGGCGCCCAACTCTCCGTGTTTCCCTTGTTGCTGTTCTGGTTCAGCGGCGGCCTGATGCTGATCGGGATGGCGCTCTATCGCTGGGGGGTGCTGAGCGCCGAGCGGAGCGACGCGTTCTACGCGCGACTGGCCACGATCGGGTTCCTGGTGGGCGCGCCGCTGATCGGGTTCGGCATCTGGTGGAACTTCGCCGGCGGCTGGAGCTGGGAGCGCTCCATGTTCTTCGGCACGCAGTTCAACCAGTGGGGCGCCGTCCCGATGGCGCTCGGGTATCTCGGCCTGGTGATGCTCGCCGTGCGCCGGCGCATCCTGCCGGGCCTCCAGGCGCGGCTGGCGGCGGTCGGCCGGATGGCCTTCACCAACTACCTGCTCCAGACCGTCCTCTGCACCACGATCTTCTACGGCCACGGGCTCGGCCTCTTCGCGAGCGCCGAGCGCTACCAGCAGCTCCTGATCGTGTTCGCCGTGTGGGCGTTCCAGCTCTGGCTGTCCCCGATCTGGCTGCGCCGGTTCTCCTACGGCCCCCTCGAATGGCTGTGGCGGACACTGACGTACGGCCGGCTCGCCAGGGTCACTCGGAGCTCGCCCGCCACCTGAAGCCGGGAGCGCCTGATCGGGTGCTGCCGCACATCCCGCCTATCAGCAAGACGGCGGAAACGGCTTGGAACGCCGGCTTCTGCCGGCACCGCGGCCCCCAAGGCCGCGGGCGGTTCGTCGCCACCCGGGTTGCCTTGGCGCGCGCAACCGCGCCATCCCGGCGAATGAGGTCCGTCCCGCCGCCCGCCTGCGGCGGGCTGTGCCGGCTGAAGCCGGCGTTCCAAGCCGTTGTGCCGCTACGGTGCGTGGAGCCGGGCCGCCTATGACGCGGTGGGTCGGTCCGGGATGAGGTGTCCGATCGAGTTGGCGTAGTAGTCGACGAAGTGGCGGCGGGGCTCGAGGATCGTGAGCCGTTCGCGCTCGGCCTTCACCATCTGTCGCTGGATGAGGAGCTGGACGCCGAGTTCCACGGCCGGGTCCCAGTCGTCCCGGGGGATGTCGGGTTCGCCCGGGCGTGCGGCCAGCGTCTCCAGGATCTCGAAGGCGGCCGCCCGCGCCTCGGTCTTCGTGACCCCTTCGTCGCCCCGGTCCCGAATGACGGTGGCCATCAGCGGCACCGGGAGCACCGGCATGATGTCGGCGATGCGCCGCATGAGGTCGTCGGCCAGCACCCCCACCTCGGCGAAGCGTGCCTCGCGGTCGACTGCCCGGGGGTCGAAGTCCCGACCCCGTAGCCAATCCCGGAGCGAGACCGGGGCGCCCACGCTGAGGGTGGCGTGGCCGAAGGGTTTCCAGCGGCGGTTGAGCCGAAGCCAGAACTGGTGGCCGAGGAACGCCGCCGTCGCTCGCCAGGATCCGAACCGCGTCGCCCGTTTGCCGCTGGCCTTCATGACCTGGAGGTTCTTGTCCTCGATGACCCGGTCGTAGTTGACCGCCACGGGTACGAACGCCACGTCGCGGCCCGTGTCGGGGTCGAAGGACCGCACCGCATAGTCGAGGAGGCCGAGGCGCGGACTCCCCAGCTTCCCGTCGTTCGAGAAGCGTCCCTCGATGAAGAACGCCTGCGGCACGCCGGCGCCGATGGCGGTCTTCACGTGCGCGGCGAGTACCGCGCGGTAGAGAGGGTTCCCGGATCCCCGGCGGACGAAGAAGCCGCCGAGGGCGCGGAGGAGACCCTCGAGGGGCCAGTAGCGCGCCCATTCGCCCACCGCGAAGGAAAGGATGGCCCGGTCGGCGAGGGAGGTGGCCGCGATCACGTAGTCGAGGTTGCTGCGGTGATTGAGGACGAAGACCGGGGTGGAGGTCCGGGCGGCCCGCACGATCGCCGCTTCGTCCACGTAACGGACCCGCACGCGGAAGAGGTTCAGCATGATCCGCTTCACCGGGCCGTGAATGATCCGGAAGTAGAGGCCGGCGCTGAGTGAGGGAACGATCTCCCGGGCGTAGTCCCGCGCTTCCGCCAGCGCGTCGCACTGGTCGGCTTCGCTCCGCTCCGTCTCCTTGAGAATCGCGTCCTGCACGAGCGGGTCCACCATCAGCAGGTCGGCGGTGCTGGTCGGCTTCAGGAGCTGGAAGGCGGACGGCTGGATCGCGAGCCGCCCCTGTGCCTCGTGGAAGGCGTGCGTGTTGCGCCGCTCGCTGCGGCGCCGCCAGAGCGGACGGACGACCAGTCCGTAGAGGCATCCCGCCACCAGCAGCGCGAGAACGGGAAGCGGAACGGAGATGGATTCGAACACGGCCTTCCGCCCCCGCCCGTCAGCCGAATTCCGGGATCCGGACGGCCTCCTCGATGCGGTTCAGGAGTTCCGTCCGGCGCGCGGTGAGGGCTTCGGCGAGGCCGGTGAGCGGCACGATTTCGGACGCGTCCTCACCCCGGGTGCGAACCTCGGCTCCGCCGCGGCCGAGCGAGCGGCCCGAGATCACGACGCGCAAGGGAATGCCGATGAGGTCGGCGTCCGCGAACTTCACTCCCGCCCGTTCGTCCCGGTCGTCGAGCAGGACTTCGAGTCCGGCGTCCTGGAGTTCGTCGTGCAGGCGTTCCGCCGCCGCCCCCGCCTCGTCCTCCGCCCCGCGTCCGGCCAGCGGGATCAGGTGGACGTCGTACGGGGAGACGCTCATCGGCCAGCGGAGGCCGTTCTCGTCGTGGTGCTCCTCCGCCACGCAGGCAAGGAGCCGGCCCGAGCCGATGCCGTAGGAGCCCATCCAGATGGGGCGCTCGGCGCCCTCGTCGTCGAGGAAGCGGGCGCCGGCGGCGTCTCCGTAGCGGGTGCCGAGCTGGAAGATGTTGCCGACCTCGACGCCGCGCGAGGTGCGGAGCGGCTTTCCGCACCGGACGCAGCAATGGCCATCCTCCGCCACCGCGATGTCGGTGACGAGCCCCGGGTCGTAGTCCCGGCCCGCGTTCACGTTCCGGAAATGGACGTCCTGCTCGTTTGCGCCGGCCACCAGGTTGGGCGAGGCGGGGATCGAGTCGTCCACCACCACCGTGCCCGAGGTGAGCCCGATCGGCGAGGCGTATCCCGGGGTCGCGCCGGCGTCCAGGATCGCGTCGTCCTCGGCGGGACGGAGCCAGGAGGCGCCGACCGCGTTCGCGAGCTTGGTTTCGTTGACGTCCATGTCGCCGCGGATGATCGCGACCACGAGCTCCTCCCGGACGCCGCCGTCGAGTCCGGCCGTGAGGAACACCGCCTTCGCCGTGCGGGCGGCCGGAATGTCCAGGAACGCGCTGAGTTCGTCGATCGTGCGGGCGCCCGGGGTATCGACCCGCTCGAGCGGCAGCGGGGCCTCTGGCTCTGCCGGGGTCTTTCTGAAGCGGGCGATCTGGCGGTTCGCCGAGTAGCCGCAGGCGTCGCAGAGGACCAGGGTGTCCTCGCCCACCGCCGTCAGGTACATGAACTCGTGCGCCTGGCTGCCGCCCATCATGCCGACGTCGGAGCCGACGGCGATCGTGGGCAGTCCGCAGCGCCAGAAGATGCGGAAATAGGCCTCGTAGTGGGCGCGGTACTGGCGCTCGAGTCCCGCGGCGTCCTGGTCGAGGGTGTAGGAGTCCTTCATGGTGAACTCGCGGACCCGGATCAGTCCCGCCCGGGGCCGCGGGTCGTCCCGGAACTTGGTCTGGATGTGGTAGACGAGCTGGGGAAGCTGGCGGTGGGAGCGGATCTCGCTCCGGCAGAGGTCGGCCACCACCTCTTCGTGGGTCATGGCGAGGACGAGGTCGCTGTTCTTGCGGTCCTTGAACCGCGCCATCTCCGGCCCGACGGCGTCGTAGCGCCCCGACCGGCGCCAGATCTCGGCCGGATGGACGACCGGCATGGTCATCTCCTGACCGCCGATCCGGTTCATTTCCTCCCGCAGGATGTCCTCGATGCGGGTGATCGAGCGGTGCGCCAGCGGCAGGTAGGAATAGAGGCCCTGGCCGAGCTGCCGGATGAAGCCGGCGCGGAGGAGCAGCCGATGGCTCTCGGCCTCGATGCCGGCGGGGGCCTCGCGCAGGGTGAGACCGAAGTGGTGGGAGAGTCGCATCGGGGGAGGCGGGGCGGAGTGTACCGACGGCCGGTCGGCCGCCTCGGGCTTTAGGCGGCGGAGGATCGCCGCTCGGTGCTCGTTCGACCCGCCGGCTCCGGAGGGAGCAACGGCATCTCGACCACTTCCTGATCGAAGCGGTCGCCGTTCTCCTCGCGGACCAGGCGAAGCGCGTCGCCGAGGAGGAAGATGGAGCCGGCGATCACCACCTCGCCCTGGCGGCCGGCGAGGCGGCAGGCCCTGGCGAGCGCCTGCGGCACATCCTCCACGGTTTCCGCGTGGGCGCCGTTTCCGGCAAATACCCGGTCCGCGCTGTCCTTCAGGTCGGCGACGGGAAGCGCCCGCCGGGTTGCCGCCGCGGTCAGCAGCACCCGGTCGAAGTGCGGCGCCAGCGGCGTCAACATTTCCTCCACCCGCTTGTCGCGGCTGGCTCCGAAGACCAGCACCCGCCGCCCGTTCGCCCCCAGGGTGTCCAGGTACTCCGCGAGTCGTTCGGCGCCGCTCGGGTTGTGGGCGGCGTCGAGGAGGAGACGCGGGCGGCTCCCGTCAGCGGGCAGCCATTCCAGCCGTCCCGGCCAGCGGACCGCCGAAACACCCTGCCGGACGCGGACCGGGTCGAGGGTTCCGAGCCCCTCCCGGGCGAAGAGCCGCTCCGCCCCCCGGACGGCGAGCGCCAGGTTGTCCAGTTGATGCCGGCCGGGCAGGGGCAACCAGAGGTCGTCGTAGGTCGCCACGGGGGTCGAAAGGGTTCCGGCGGCGCCCGTCCGGTGGACCGTGCAGTCCAGGGTCGTTTCCTGCGCCACCTCCCGGAAGCGGGCGCCGCGATCCCTGGCGCTCGCGGCGAGGACCTCGGCGGCCGCGGGATCCTGCCGGGCGATCAGCAACTCACCGCCGGGCCGCGCCACCGCCCCCTTCTCGCCGGCGATTTCGCGGACGGTCCGGCCCAGGTAGCGCTCGTGATCGAGGGCGATGCGGGTCACGAGTCCGAGCGGCGCGTCGGTCGCGGTGGTGGCGTCCCAGCGGCCGCCCATCCCGACCTCGAAGGCGGCCACGTCCACCTCGTGCCGGGCGAAGGCGAGGAAGGCGGCGCCGGTGATGGTCTCGAAGAACGACGGCTGCTGATCCGGAGGCAGGCGCTCCGCCGCCCGGGCGATGTCGTCGATCAGGCCGGCGAACTCGTCGTCCGGAAGCTGGCGGCCGTTCACCAGGATCCGCTCGCCGATGGAGACGAGATGGGGCGAGGTGAAGCGGCCCACCCGCAGTCCGTGGGCCCGGAGGATCGAGTCCAGGATGGCTACGGTCGAGCCCTTCCCGTTCGTTCCCGCGACCACCACCGACGGGAACCGGTGTTCGGGGTGGCCGAGCGCCCGGGCGAGCAGCCGGATGTTCCGGGTTCCCACCTTGACGTGGAACTGCTCGCGGCTCTTCAGGAAAGCGAGCGCCTCCTCGTACTTCATGAAGAGGTGCGGAAGGGACCGCCGGCTCTACCGGGCGGTGCGGACCAGCGCCGGCTCCGGTGCGGTCTGCACCGTGGCGGCGGCGTCCTTCTCCACCGAAGCCGCGGCTTCGGCGGGTTCGTACATGAATCGCAGGAATCCGCCCAGCGCGCTCCGGAGGTCCCGGCGGTGGACCACCCGGTCGAGCATTCCGTGGCGGAGCAGGAACTCGGAGCGCTGGAAGCCGGGAGGCAGTTCGCCGCGGATCGTCTGCTGGATCACGCGGGGGCCGGCGAATCCGATCAGCGCTCCGGGCTCGGCAAGGTTCATGTCGCCGAGCATCGCGTAGCTGGCGGTGACACCCCCGGTCGTCGGATGGGTGAGCACCGAGATGTACGGCAGGCCCGCATCGTCGAGCATCGCGAGCGCCGCTGAGATCTTGGCCATCTGCATCAGCGAGAGCGCGCCCTCCTGCATCCGGGCGCCGCCCGAGCAGGAGACCACGATCAGGGGTATCCGGGCGTCGCAGGCCGCTTCCACCGCGCGGGTGATCTGCTCGCCGACCACCACGCCCATGCTGCCGCCGATGAAGGCGTACTCCATGACGGCGAGGACCACCGGCGTGCGCTCGATCTCGGCGCGCACCACGATGACGGCGTCGTCGAGGCCGGTTTTTTCCGCGCCCTTCCGGAGCCGGTCGGAATAGTCCACCCGGTCGCGGAAGCGGAGGGGATCGTTGGAGCGGATGTCCGCGGAGATCTCCCGATAGACCCCCTCGTCGACCAGCATCTCGATGCGCTCGCGCGCGCCGAGCCGCAGATGGAAGTCGCAACGGGGGCAGACCTCGAGGTTCTCCCGGAGGGCCCGTCCGTAGACGATCTCGGAACACCCTTCGCAGCGGACGAAGAGCCCTTGCGGCACCTGGGGCCCGGGGCGGCTGTCTCCGCTGGCGCCGGGATTCCCGCGCCCTTCCGAGGTGGACATATGAGTCGGGCATCCTAACAGAGGGGGCGGGTTGCGGCCGGACGGGAGGGGGCTCTGTCCGGCGAGCGTCGGCCGCCGCGATCTCCGTGTTTCCGGGCGGCTTGTCCGGGGGTTCAGTCGAGGAACAGGGGCACGATGGCGGCGACGAGCAGCAGGGCCGTCGCGACATTGAAGATCCGGAGCCGGCTGCGGTGCTTCAGGAGTCGCCCGATCCCGACTCCGAAGAGGGTCCAGACCGAAGCGCAGGCGTAGTTCACGGAGACGAAGCTCAGGGTGATCGCGCCCACCTCGAAGAAGAGGTCGCCCTCGACGGTCGTGAAGGCGCTGATGGCCCCGATGGCGACCACCCAGCCTTTGGGATTGACCCACTGGAAGGCGGCGGCCTGCAGGAAGGTGAACGGGCGTCCGGGGCGTTCCGTCGCCGGTCCGGTCCCGCTGGCCGTGGCGATCCTCCAGGCCATCCACAGGATGGCGCCGGAGCCGGCGTACTTGAGGACGACATGCACGGCGGGGACGGCCTCGAAGACGCCCCCGAGGCCGAAGCCGACGCCGGCCACCATCGCCGGATACCCGAGGCCGATGCCCAGCAGATGCGGGATCGTCCGCCGGTATCCGAAGTTCGCCCCGGAGGCGGTGACCATGACGTTGTTGGGTCCGGGAGTGATGGACATGGAGAACGCGAAGAGCGCGACGGGGAGGATGAGGTCGAGCATTGGGGGCGGAGGGCGCCGGGGAGTATGTTTCGTCGTCAGGCGAGAGGTGTCGCGTCCTTCGCGGGCCTGCGGTCCGCGGTGCCGGCTGAAGC
>CAYUVU010000075.1:0-3348 GCA_964448205.1 uncultured Acidobacteriota bacterium | reverse complement strand
GTCCCAGACGAAGCGCTGATACTGGAGGTTGTGCCCGGCGGTGACCAGAGGCACCACGAAGAGCACCGCCAGCGGCCCCGAGAAGGCCGCGGCGTGCAGCGGAACGGTGGCGGCGAGCAGGAGCAACTTCGGCAGGTTCCGGGGGATGCCCTGGCGGGCGCGGTGCCACTGGAAAACCGCGTAAGCGAGCAGGGTGACCAGCCACAGCGACCCCACCGGCGCGTGCAGCCAGGCGCCGAGCGCGCGGCCGCCGATCTCGGTGGCGAACCCGAGTTCGGGCATGCCGCTCGCCGCATACCAGGGTGCGGTCACGAACCAGCCGATCGGCAGGTAGAAGAGGATCGGGAAGACGACGCGGTCCAGCCGGGCCTCCCGTTCGTCCTCCGCCGCCGGGTTCCGGCGGGCGTAGAGGCGGAGGAACCCCCAGTGCTGGCGCACCACGTGGTAGTAGGCCCAAAGGCGGAAGAAGACCAGGAAGGCGACGCTTCCGAGCGTTGCCGCCTGGACGGGAAGAACCCCGGCGGACGACAGCCAGCGCGGCGTCAGGATCAGTGCCGGCCCCAGCAGGAAGAAGCCGAAGGACGCGAGCAGCACCCCGCCGCGAACGCGCCACTCCTCGGGGTCCAGCACCGTGCGGGCCAGGGTGGCGAACAGGTGCGGGGCGTCGAGCACGATCGCCCAGCTCGCCACCACCACGAGCCCGAGGTTCAGTGGGAGCGCGAAGTCGCCAATCCGGAGGGTGGCGAAGCTGTCCCGGATGGGGTTCTCGAGCTCGGAGCCCACGCCCAGGATCAGCGCCAGATAGGCCCACCCGATCGCCGCCGAGAGGATGATCCAGACCAGGTCGGTGCGGAACCCCATCAGCCAGTTCCGCGAGAGGAGGCCGGCTGGATGGGGAGTCATCGCCCCGGGGGGTTCGCTGGTCAGGCCCTGCCGGCCGACCTCCCGCCGGAGAGCCGCGGCCAGAGCGGTTCTCCCGTCCGGGTCTCGAGCGCGCGGCCTCCCTGGAACCCGGCGTCGTCGTCGAACCGGATCGGATCCCCGTTCCTGCCGCCCAGCCGCTCGAGGATCCGGAGCGTGGACTGCGGCATCACCGGATGGAGGAGTACCGTTGCGATCCGCGTTGCCTCCGCGGCTTCGTAGAGCGCTTCGTCGAGGGCCTCGCCCGCCTCCGGGTCCTTCGCGAGGATCCAGGGCGCCCGTTCGGTCAGGAACTCGTTGACCGCGCCCACGATGCGAAAGGCGGCGGCGGCGCCGTCGTGGAGCCGAAGTTCCTCCATCGCGGCCCGGTAGTCGGAAGCCGCCTGCGTCGCGACCGCAGGGAGTGCCGAGCGGGCCGAAGCGGTCAGCCGGCCCTCGCGGTAGCGCCCGGCCATCGAGGTAATGCGGCTCACCAGATTGCCGAGGGAGTTGGCGAGGTCGGCGTCGTACCGGGCTTCGAACCGGTCCCAGGAGAAGTCGCCGTCCTGGCCGTACTGGATCTCCCGCACCAGGAACAGGCGCAACGGGTCGGGTCCGAAGTGGTCGGCCGCTTCGAGCGGATCCACCGCGGTGCCGAGCGACTTGCTCATCTTCTCGCCCTGGAAGTTCACGAAGCCGTGTCCGAAGACCTGGCGGGGGATGGCGACCCCGGCCGCCATCAGCATCGCCGGCCAGATGACCGCGTGGAAGCGGGTGATGTCCTTTCCGACGATGTGGAGGTCGGCGGGCCAGCGCTCGTCCCAGCCCTCCTCCCCGGTCCCGTACCCTGTCGCCGAGAGGTAGTTCATGAGCGCGTCGAACCAGACGTAGACCACGCTCGCCTCGTCGAAGGGGACCGGGATGCCCCAGCCGGATCCCGGCCGGCTGACCGAGAGATCGAGCAGCCCGGCTTCCAGGACGTTCGTCAACTCGTTCCGGCGCGTCTCGGGCTCGATGAAACTCGGCTGTTCGCGGTAGAGCGCGAGTAGGCGATCGCGGTACTCCGACAGGCGAAAGAAGTGGTTCTTCTCGGAGATCCAGTCCGGCTTGGCCTTGTGGACCGGACAATTCCCGTCATCGAGGTCCTTCTCCTGCTTGAACGCTTCGCAGGAGACGCAGTACCAGCCTTCGTAGGTCCCCTCGTAGATGCCGCCCCGGGAGCGGATGGCCTCGAGGAGCTTCTGCACTCCCAGGCGGTGGCGCTCCTCGGTGGTGCGGATGAAGTCGTCGAAGGAGATGTCGAGCTTCGCCCAGACACCCCGGAAGACGTCCTCCATCTTCGCGCAGTAGTCGAGCGGGTCGAGTTCCTGTCGTTCGGCCTGCCGCCGGACGTTCAGCGAGTGCTCGTCGTTCCCCATCAGGAACCGGGTCTCGTAGCCGGCGCCCCGCTTGAAACGCGCGATGACGTCCGCGGTGATCTTCTCGTAGGCGGTCCCCAGGTGTGGCGGCGAGTTGACGTAGTCGATGGCGGTCGTCAGGTAGAAGCGGGGCACGGGCGGCCGGAATCTTACGCGGGGGCCCCAGGTCCGGAAGCCCCGCTGGGCGGCGTGCGAACCCCGGTTGACCGCCGTCCGCCGCTCGGACAGACTCGCGCGCCATGGTCAGACGAATCCCTCCGCGGCGCGATCGCCGCCTGCTGGCGCCGCTTGCGGCGCTCCTGGTCGCGACGGTGGCGACGAGCGCCGCCGCCCAGCTCTCCTCCCGCGCGGTGGCCGACGCTGGCCCGCGCGACTGGGCGATCACCGGCGGCATGGTCCACGTCGGGGACGGGACCGTGCTCGACCAGGCCACCGTGGTCATCCGGGACGGGCTCATCGTCTCCGTGGAGGCGGGGAGCGACGCGCCCGCCGGAATGGGCCGGCTCGATGCGGCCGGAAAGCACGTCTATCCGGGATTCATCACTGCCCTGAGCGATCTCGGCCTCGGGACGGCAACTCCCCAGGGCAGGCAGGCTGCGGGGCCCGGGGCCCGCCCGGTTCCGCCGCCGCCGTCGCGGGGGCCCGAGGACCGGCCCGACACCTTCTCCTGGCGGCTCGCGGCGGATGACCTCGAGGCGGACGACGACCGGATGGCGGCGCGCCGGCGGGCCGGGTTCACCTCGGCGGTCACCGCCCCCCGGGACGGCATCGTCGGGGGCCGGGCCGCGTTCCTGAACCTCGCGGCGGACGACGCCCGGGATCTGGTGCTCGATCCGGATGTGGCGGTGATGGTCCGGCTCGGGACCCGCGGATTCCGCTCCTTCCCGGGTTCCGCGATGGGAGTGATCGCGTACCTGCGGCAGCTCTTCATGGACGCCTCGCACTACGCCGAGGTGAACCCGGCCCGCCGGCGCGCCGCCATCCGGGCGTCGTCCGCCGCGAGGTCATCCGCCGCGAGCCGCCAGGAGAA
>CAYUVU010000074.1:0-15330 GCA_964448205.1 uncultured Acidobacteriota bacterium | reverse complement strand
CTACGACATCGGGGGCATTCCGGGCGCCTGGGATCCGGAGACCGAACCCGACCAGTGGGCCCGGGTGGCGGAACTCGTCCGCGAGCGGAACCCCCGGGTGATCGGCGTCAACCGCTCGACGGACTTCGGCCTCGCCGACGGAATCACGTCCACCGAGTACGACGCCCTCCGGGAGGCGCTCGGTTCCGACCTGGCCGGCCGGCTCCACGACGCCGAGCGGCTCGCCATCGCCTGGCTCGAGACCCGGACCCCGGAGGAGATGGCCGTCTATCCGGCCGTGGTCCGCCTGGCCCGCTCCATCATCGCGGACGGACTGTCGGAAAAGGCCATCCAGCCCGGGGTCACCACGACCCAGGACCTCTCCTGGTGGTACCGCGAGCGGATCCGGGAGCTGAAGCTCCAGACCTGGTTCCAGCCGGGGGTCTCGGTGCAGCGGCACGAGGGCGCGATGTTCGGCGGCGACGCCGGCGAACAGGGAGATTTCTCCTCCCGGCCGCCCCCGGACACCATCCTGCCGGGAGACCTGATCCACGTGGACTTCGGAATCACCTACCTCCGGCTCAACACGGATACGCAGATGCACGCCTACGTGCTGCGCCACGGCGAGACGGGCGCCCCGCCGGGACTGCGGGAGGCCTTCTCGACGGGCAACCGGCTCCAGGACATCCTGACGGACGAGTTCGTAACCGGGCGCACCGGCAACGAGATCCTGGCCGCCGCCCTGGCCCAGGCGGAGAGCGAGGGGATCAAGGCCTCGATCTACACGCACCCGATCGGCTTCCACGGCCACGCGGCGGGTCCCACCATCGGCCTCTGGGACCGCCAGGAAGGCGTGCCCGGCAAGGGCGACTACGAACTCTTCCCGATGACCGCCCACTCGATCGAGCTGAACGCCCGCGTCCCGGTCCCCGAGTGGGACGGCCAGGAAGTCCGGATCGCCCTCGAGGAGGACGCGATCTTCGACGGCGAGAAGACCACCTACATCGATCCCCGGATGGAGCGCCTGCTGCTGGTCCCGCGCCCGCGCTGAGGCGCCGCCAGCGGCGGCATAACATCCTCCCCCGCCCATGACCGCCGTCCTTCTCGGGACCCTGTTCGTCGCGGTCACGATCGGCGTTCTGCGCCTCCATCCGTTCCTGGCGCTGACGCTGGGAGCGATCCTCGCCGGCTCGCTCGCCCCGTCCGAACTCCCGGCCCCGGAACGGGTCCTCGCGGCGCTCGAGGCGACCGGAAGCGCCTTCGGCGACCTCGTCGGGGCCATCGGGATCGCGATCGCCCTCGCGGCCATCATCGGTGACTGCCTGCTGCGGAGCGGGGCCGCGGACCGCATCGCCGGGTCGCTGCTCGTCCTGTTCGGCGAGGGCCGGGCGGTCTGGGCGCTCGCCGCCGCGGCCTACGTGCTCTCGATCCCGGTGTTCTTCGACACCGTGTTCTTCCTGCTGATCCCCCTGGCCCGCGCGCTCGCCCGCCGGGCCCCCGGCCGTTACCCGATGTTCGTGATGGCCATCTGCGCGGGCGCGGTCGCCACCCATTCGCTGGTCCCGCCAACCCCCGGCCCGCTGGGGATGGCCGACAACCTCGGGCTCGATCTGGGGACCGCCATCGGGTTCGGACTGGTCCTCGGCATCCTGCCCGTCGCCGCCACCCTCCTGATCGCGCCGCGGTTCGCGCGGGGCCTGGACGTCGAACCGGCCGACACGCCCGGCTCCGGCCAAAGCACGACCCACGCCGATCGTCCGGGCATCTTCGCCTCCCTGTTTCCCATTGCGCTGCCGGTGGTGCTCATGAGCGGGGCCTCGGTCGCTGCCGCCAGCGGCGGCGGGATGATCCCCGGGGCGGCCTGGGCGGCCGTGCTGGGCCACCGGAACGCGTCGCTCTTCCTGGCGGCCTTCGCCGCGGCCTTCGTGCTCTGGAGGACCCACCGGCCTCCGGTCCGGCGGCTCCTGGCCTCCTTCGGGAACGCCATCGGCGAGGCCGGTCCCATCATCCTGATCACCGCCGCCGGAGGCGCCTTCGGGCGCGCCCTCGCCGGTGCGGGGATCACGGAGGACCTCGCCCGGGTTTCATCGGCCGCGGACGGAACCGTCCTCCTCCTGCTCGCCGCCGGGATCGCCTCCCTGCTGAAGCTCGCGCAGGGCTCCGGGACGGTCGCCATCCTCACCGGATCGGCGATCGTGGCGTCGCTGGTCCCCGATCCGTCCACACTCTCCTTCCACCCGGCCTACCTCTTCGCGGCAGTCGGATCCGGCTCCATGGTGGCCTCGTGGATGAACGACAGCGGCTTCTGGGTGGTGGGACGGATGTCCGGGTTCGGCGAAGGGGAGACGTTCCGCACCTGGACCGCGGTCGCCGCCGCGGTGGGGGTCTTCGGGGTGTTGCAGGTCCTGGTGCTGGCCAGCCTGTTCCCGCTCGTCTAGCGGCCCATGGCGGGAGCGGCTGGGAGCCCCCACCGGGAGAACTGGGCCGGCGCTGCCATCAAGACGTTCGGCGGATCGCGGGCGCCTCGCCTGACCGGATCCACATGCGTTTACGCTGACCCGTCGAGACGTTCCCCATGAACAAGACACCAAACCCTGATCCCGGAGCGGCCGCCCGTAGCCGCCGGAAGTTCATCAAGACCGTCGCCGCCGGATCGGCGGTGGCCGCGACCACCCCGTCCGCCCTCTTCGGCGAACGGCGGACGATGGCCCGCGAACGGGCCGGGGAGTCTTTCGCCCGCCAGGTCGCCCCCTCCGACCGGATCGGCCTCGCGGTGATCGGCGCCGGCGGGATGGGGATGGCCGGCGTGGGCACGGCGCTGCGCATCCCCGGAGTCGAACTCGTAGCGGCCTGCGACATCTTCGACGGCCGCCTGGACGCCGCGCGCGAGCGGCACGGGGCCACCTTCACCACCCGCGACTACCGGGAGGTGCTCGCCCGCGACGATGTGGACGCGGTCATCGTGGGGACACCCGATCACTGGCACCAGCCCATCTCGGTGGACGCCCTCCGGGCCGGGAAAGCCGCGTACTGCGAAAAGCCGATGGTGCACGACATTGCCGAGGGGCACGGCCTGATCCGGGCGCAGGAGGAATCGGGGAGCGTCTTCCAGGTGGGCAGCCAGGGCATGAGTTCGCTCGGCAACGAGAAGGCGAAGGAGCTCTACGAAGCGGGCGCCATCGGCGAACTCAACTACTCCGAGGGCTTCTGGGCGCGCAACGACCCGCTGGGCGCCTGGCAGTACCCGATCCCCGCCGGCGCGTCCGAGGAGACCGTGGACTGGAAGCGTTTCCTGGGCCCGGCGCCCGAGGTTCCCTACGACCCGCTCCGCGTCTTCCGCTGGCGCAACTACCGCGACTACGGCACCGGGGTCGCCGGCGACCTCTTCGTCCATCTCTTCTCGAGCCTGCACTTCATCGTGAGTTCGCGCGGTCCGACGCGCATCCAGGCGACCGGCGGGCTGCGCTACTGGGAGGACGGCCGCGAGGTGCCGGACGTGCTCCTCGGCATGTTCGACTATCCCGAAACCGACGCACATCCCGCCTTCAACCTTTCGCTGCGCGTCAACTTCGTGGACGGGACCTCCGGCAGCACGTTCCTGCGGCTCGTCGGGAGCGAGGGGTCGATGGACGTCACCTGGACCGAGGTGGTGCTGCGCAAGAACGTGGCGATCGATCCGATGGACGCCTTCTCCCGGGAGAAGATGGCCGACGCGGCGGGGGACCCGGAGGGCCTGCCCGCCCGGGTCCGCATGCAGCCCCCGGTGGAGATCCACCACGCGGTCGAGCGCGGCTACCGCGGCGCGCTGGTGGACCACTACTTCAACTTCTTCGAGGCGGTCCGCGGCGGGCCGCCGGTGGTTCAGGACGCGGCCTTCGGCCTCCGGGCCGCCGCCCCCGCCCTGGCCTGCAACCTCGCCTACTTCCAGGACCGGAGCGTCCACTGGGACCCCGAAGCGATGAGGCTCGGCTGATGAACGTGAGAAACGACCTGCACACGATCGGGAAGGCGCTCCTGGCGGTGGTGCTCGCCGCCGGTTGCGCGGATGTCGCCGAGTCTCCCCCCGCCGGAGACGCGGGTTCCGGGGCGGGCGCCTCCGAGCGAGTCCCCAACACGCTCACCGAAGCCGAGCGCGCCGCGGGCTGGCGCCTCCTGTTCGACGGAGAGACGGCCGCGGGCTGGCGCGGCTACAACCGGGAGGAGTTTCCGGACACCGGCTGGGGCGTAATGGACGGGATGCTGGTCGTGGGCGCGACCGCCACGGACCCGGACGTCCCGGTCGGCGGGGACATCGTCACCACCGAGTCCTTCACCGACTTCGACCTCAAGTTCGAGTTCCGGCTCTCCGAGGTGGCCAACAGCGGCGTCCTCTACCGGGTGATCGAGGAGGACGGCTCCGAAATCTGGTGGGGCGCCCCGGAGTACCAGGTGCTCGACGACGACGCCTACATCGAGATGGGGACGATGGACATGAACACGCATCTCACCGGCGACAACTACGACCTGCACGCCGCGGGCGAGAAGACCCTGCACGGACCCGGCGAATGGAACGAGGGCCGCATCCGCGTGCTGAACAACCACGTGGAGCACTGGCTGAACGGGACGAAGACGGTGGAGTACGAGTTCGGCTCGCCGGAGTGGGAGGAGCTGGTCGCGGCCAGCAAGTTCGCTTCCTACCCCCGCTACGGCCGCGCGGCGTCAGGGCCGATCGGCCTCCAGGACCACGGCAGGAACGTCTGGTACCGGAGCATCCGGATCCGGCCGCTGGAACCGGTATCCCTGTTCAACGGCGAGGATCTCGACGGCTGGCAGGTGCACGGCACCGAACGCTGGTACGTCGAGGACGGGGAACTCGTGTGCGAGAGCGGACCCGACGCCGAGTACGGCTATCTGAAGACCGCCCGGACGTTTCGCGACTTCGACCTCACCATCGACTTCCTGCAGGAAGCCGACGGCAACAGCGGGGTGTTCTTCCGTTCCAGCGTCGAGGGGACGATCGTGAACGGCTGGCAGGCCGAGGTGGCGCCTCCCGGCCTGTTCACCGGCGGCATCTACGAGTCCTACGGCCGCGGCTGGCTCGTGCAGCCCGATCCGGCGCTCGACGAGGCCCTCGACATGGGCGCGTGGAACACCCTGCGCGTCCGGGCGGTGGGCGACCGCGTGACCACCTGGCTGAACGGGACCCGAATGGTGGACTTCGAGGACGCGCAGATCGGGGCGGGCGAGGGCTCGATCGCGCTCCAGATCCACGACGGGGGCGGGATCAGGGTGCGCTGGCGGAACATCCGGGTGGTGGACCTGGGCGAGTAGATCGGCCGGGTGCTCAAGTCACCCGGCGTGCTAGACCGGCCCCGCCTCCCAGGGCCCCCACATCGCGTACGACGTGCTTGACCGTGAACCGCCGGCGCGCGACGATCCCTGCACGTTGAAGAACAACACCCTTCCGTCAGGGCTGAAACATGTTCCCGCGTACTCACCGACCGGGTTGGGCGCATGCACGAGGTTGAAGATCTGCCCCTCGCGATTCAGACCCCGGATGTAGTGGTCGTCGGTCCCGTCTTCACAGAGCACCACCCCGCCGCGCGGGCTGACCACGACGTTGTCCGGGGCATCCAGCATCCGGGTGGACAGTGACTCGAAGACCAGCGTCAGTTCCCCGGAGTCATCGGAGGTGGGACGGTAGTGGAAGACCTGTCCGCATCGGGCCGCGCCACCGCTGGTCGACACGATGTAGATGCCGTCGTCTCCGTACCAGGCGCCTTCGAGGCGGTCGAAGCTCGCGGCGCCCCTGGCGAGGCCCTGCCTGAAGACCGCCAGTGGATTCTCTTCGGCGTCCGCGGGATCGGGATCGTCGATGTCAACCCAGTGGACCGGCAACACGGCGCCAACCGTCTGTCCCAGCGCCAGCGCGTGTCCGGGCCGGCCGGTGATCGCCAGCATCTGCAGACGGCCTCCTGCCGACAGCACTCCCGCCTGATTGGGAATGAACCGGTAAAAGCCCGCGCCGGCGTCCTCATCCGGCACGTAATCCCGGTCTTCGGTCTCGTAGACGATCCCGGTGGCCGGGTCCACCGCCGCGGCCTCGTGCACGAATCGCCCCATCGCGCGTAGAGGCAGCGGATCCACCGGCCCCGTGGCGCTCGCCGGAACCTCGAAGATGTATCCGTGCGGCCGCCGGTAGCCGGCCTCGAGGCCTCGTACGGTCTCCTCGCAGGACAGCCAGCTTCCCCAGGGCGTGGGACCGCCCGCGCAGTTCACACAGGTGCCCGCCAGGGACACGAATTCATCCACCAGCTCGACCGTCAGGTCGCCAGCCGACTCCGAGATCCGAACCTCCAGCGACGTGGTTCCTCCGGTCCCCAATGGATCGTAGTAAGGCTCGCCGATGGGTTGGGCATGCGGACTTGTCGCGCTGTCGACCATTTCGTGGTTGCGGATCAGGCGGACGTTGCCGTTGGGCAGCGGGAAGGCGGCCATGCCGTCAAAGGCATTGGGCACTTCGAGATTCGGTCGTATCGACGAAGCCACGCCGCCCGCACTCAGGGGTACGCAGCGGAAGCCCTCGGGAATCTCGAACTGGGGACTGTCCGAACAGGTCACCAGTTGCCCGTAGTCGGGCGCACGCGTCCGCTCTTCCGATACGGCTGCGGCGGACGATCGGGCCGGTAGCGCCACCGGGACCGATCCCCGCGTTTCGCCGAGCCGTGCCAGCCCTATCAAGGACGGCGCGGATACGGCCAGCCGCTGTAGGAACAGACGACGATCGATCGATCTCATCGCAAACTCCCTGGTGTCAGATCAACCATGGAATGGTCGCTCAGAGTTTTCACTTCCCCGCCAGGCTCGCTATCAGGGTACGTCAGTCATGGCGGTGGCGGGAGGACGAAGAGAATCAACATGCCGACGGGGTGCCTCGAGGGGCGGGCGGCCGGTCGCCGGTGCCCTTCGGGAGTCCGGAAGGCACCGGGGCGCCGCTCTGCGACTGGAGCCACTGATCCAAGGTCACAGTGTGGCCAATCTGAAGATAGCGTTTTCATATTGGCCACGTCGCGCCGGTGCGGCAACAGGACTCCGCGCATCCTTGTCCCGGGGTCGCGGGCGATCGGGGGCGCCATCCCGGCGAATGAGACCCATCCCGCCGCCCGCCTGCGGCGGGCAGTGCCGGCTGAAGCCGGCGTTCCAGGCCGTACGCGCCGCTACCGCAGGAAGGCCTGTAGCCGCTCGCGGGCGAGGGTGAACCGTTCGAGGATGCGGGGGACCGGCAGCTCGCCGTAGCGCTCGCGGACCTCGGCTTCGGAAAAGTCGAGGGCGCGGAGGAGCTCGCGGGCGGCTGCGTCCGCCGCCGCGGGGTCATGGCTGCCCACCTCGCCGATCCAGACCGGGGACGTCTGGGCGAAGACCGAGCCGTTCATCCCGGGCCAGCTCTCCTTGCCGCCGTGGGCCCGGGCCGCGACCCAGCCCCCGGCGGGGAGACTGACGGAACCGGTCAGTTCCCGGACCCCGGGACCGTCGAGTCCCGAAACGGTGTCCACGGTCTCCCCGTTCACGATCAGGTCCACCTGCGCCACCGGGCCGGTGTGGGCCAGCGTGAGCGTCCAGGCGGCCTCCCCGCCCTGCCCGGCCGCCTCGCCGGGACGCGCCCCCTCCACCCGGAAGTCCAGGAGCGGGCCGGTCGTCACGAAGCTCCTCCCCGCCTTCAGAGCCTCCAGGTAGGGCCCGATCCGGAACGGCCCCGGCACGTGGACGTAGACCCGCGTCGTTCCCACCGCCATCGTCCGGTGGTAGTCGAGCATCACGTCGGTCCCGGCGGAGGCGGCCAGCGGCACCCCCAGATTCAGGAACCGGTGCCAGAGGTCCGCGGTGCCGAACTCGTTCGTCCAGAGACACGCCACCTCGAGGGTGTCGAGATCGCCGAGCACGGCGTCGGGGATCACCATGATCGGGATGGCGCCCAGCCCCGCCTCGCTCCCGAAAGGATCCGGGCGCGACACCGGATGCATGTAGGCGCTGACCCCTCCCTGGCTCCGCGAATGGGCCAGCGCGTCCAGGTTGGGTCGGTCGTCCGCCTCGTACACCGGATATCCCGGCCCCCAGAACCAGGGCCAGAAGATGCTCTCGATGCCGATCAGGCCGAGATGGCCCAGGAAATGGGATCGGATCTCCTGGCCGAACAGGACGGCCGGGACGTCCTCCACCCGGCGGTCCATGAAGAACTCGGTGTCGTTCCTCCGGTGATGGAGGTTGGCCATCAGGGGCGTGCCGAGATCCAGGTCCTCCCCCGCCTGCAGCAGTTCCAGATCGTCCGGGGAGAGCCTGGTGACGCCCCCGTAGTTGAGGTGGAAGTGGTGGTCGGCGGAGCGGTAGCCGGCGGCCCGCGCATCCCAGAGCGGCTCGAAGACCAGTTCGGCCTCGGCCGTTTCTCCGGGGGAAACGGGTACCGATGCCGTGGCGGGGAGACTGCTGAATCCGTGCGTCGCGCTGATCCGCACCTCCCCCGCCGGGGATGCCGGAACCTCGACCTCGACGACCCCGGGCGAGTAGAAGTAGACCCGGCCGTGGGTCCCGTCAAACCGGGGGAACACCCCACGGAAGACCGCAGGATGTCCGATCGGATCCAGCACTTCGAGCCGCGCCGGAACGGGTGAGTCGTCCCCAGCCTTTCGCGTGGTGATGCGGACACGGGCCAGCGGCGCCCCGAAGTCCCAGCCGCGAATAGGAATGTCCGTTACCGGGCCTCCCCGGGTGCTGATCTTCCGCAGCCGGAACGCTTCGTCGTCGTCCGCCTCCGTATAGATCACCGACTCGCCGTCCGCCGTGAACGCCGGCGTCAATGGGAGTCCTCGCGCGGCCACCAGCTCCATCGGATCCACCTTTGCGGGGTCCAGCAACATCAACCGATAGCCGTCGCCGCCGTCCCCCGCCGGCCAGTTCAGCGCCAGGACGGCCTGCCCCTGGGCGGCACCGGGCCGGGCCTGCGAGGCGATGGATTCGGCCCGCAGCGAAGTCTCGGCGCCGGCAGCGTCCCGGACGATGACCGCGTCAGGCGAGGACCGGCCCTTGGAAAGGTAGGCGAGGCCGCCGTCCGGAAGCGGCTGCGGGCGGACCTCCAGACCGCGCCGCTCCGTGACCCGCGCCGGCTCCCCCGTTTCGAGCGAGAGCCGCCAGATGTCGAGGTCGCCCGCGGTGGAGGCGCTGAAGTAGAGCGTTTCCCCATCCGGTGACCAGGCGGGGTCGAGGACGATGGAGTCGTCCTCGAAGAGGAGCGTTTCCTCCCCGGTCCCGAGATCGAGCGACCAGATGGTGAGGCGCTCGCTGTCGTCCCGGAGGAACGCCAGCCGAGTCCCGTCGGGATGCCACGCGGGGCGGCTGTCGAGTCCCGGCTCGCTGGTGACCCGCCGGGCAACGCCGGTCGCGGGATCGAGCAGCCAGATCCAGCCGCGTGCGGCGATGGCGATGGTCGCGCCGTCCGGCGAGGGAGCCGGATCGGTCGGCCCGGCGGCCATCATCGGCAGCTCGAAACCCTCGACGTACACGTGGTGGGAGTACCCCTCGAGCTTCGGGTAGCGGTTCGTCCACTGGGCCGACACGGCCGCCGGGGCGAGCGCCAGGAGAGCGGCAAGAACAGTCAATCGCATCGGAATCACCTCAACGGTCCGGATCAGGCAGCCTGCGGGGGTCGCTTCTGTTCGGCCACCGGCACGTCGGTGACGAACATGAAGCCCGGGGCGTGGGAGATCATCAGCTCCGGCCGGGCGTTGCCGCAGGCGACCTGCGACGTCACGCCGCAGGCCCAGAAGACCGGTACTTCGCCCGGGAGGAGTCCGCCGTCCTCGCCCCAGTCAGGCCGGGAGAGGTCATGGATCCCGAGTTCCGCCGGGTCGCCGATGTGGACCGGCGCCCCGTGCGCGAGCGGCTGTTCGCCGCTGATCCGCACCACGTCCGCCACCCGGGACTCCGGGATCGGCCGCATGGTGACCACGAGGCGCCCGTGGAAGGGCCCCGCCGGTTCGCACTCCCGCCCGCTGAGGTACATCGGCACGACGCGACCCTCGTCCTGGTGCCGGAGGCGGATCCCGGCCTCCACGAGCCCCGCCTCGAAGCCGAAGCTGCATCCAAGGAGGAACGCGGTGAGATCCGCATTCCACGCCTCGCGTACATCGGTGACGTCGACGGGCGGAACGCCGCGCCTGGTCACCCGGTACCGCGGCACATCGGTCCGGAGATCCGCGCCCGGAGCCAGGGAGGTCAACTCCGGGCCCTCGCTCATCAGCAGGAGGGGACAGGGCTTGGGGTTCCGCTCGCAGAACGTCCGGAAATCCTCGGCGAGCAAACGGGGCAGCACGATCAGGTTGGCCTGGGCAAAACCAGGGCAGGCCCCCGAAGTGGTTTCTTCGAACGCGCCGTCCCGGCAGGCCGCGCGGAGCGCCGCCGGGTGCGCCAACGCGTCGGCCCGGCCGCTCAACGCCGGTTCGTCACCAGCCAGCGCACGGCTGTCCTGCATCTCGCCAAACCTCCGGGGCAACTCTACCGGGACACCCCGCGAAAGCCGCGAAAAGGGGAACGCCGTACCGCGCCCGTCGGCTGTTATACTGCCCGCTTCGGGCGACACCGCGACCACCGCACGTTCCGGCGGCAATCGGACCGGGACCTGCCGGGAAGGGACGCGCCCGAAATTTTTTTACTCTGGAACACCTCGACGCACTGCCATCTCGACCTCCCACCACCCCCATTCTCAGCACTTTGTCCCGTTCGGCAGGCACGACCTTCGCGCGCGCCAGTGAAATCAGGCGCCGTTGGTTCGTGGTGGATGCGGACGACCAGCCTCTCGGCCGCCTCGCGAGCCGGGTAGCCCGGGTGCTGACCGGCAAGCACAAGCCTTCCTGGACCCCGTTCCTCGACTGTGGCGACCACGTGATCGTGTTGAACGCCGCCCGGGTCCGCCTCACCGGCCGCAAGGAAGAGCAGAAGATGTACTACCGGACCAGCGGACGGCCCGGCGGCCTGAAGTCGAGGACCGCCGCCCAGGTCCGCAGCAGCCACCCCGAACGCCTCGTCGAGAGCGCCGTCCGGGGGATGTTGCCCAAGGGAAGCCTCGGGCGTTCGCAGTTCACCAAGCTGAAGGTCTATTCGAGCGGCGAACACCCGCACGAGGCCCAGCAGCCGGAACCCCTCCCCGCCCACCTCGGCCCGTCATCCTGATGACAGAACCCCTCGCCTACGGGACCGGCAAGCGGAAGAGCTCCATCGCCCGGGTCTACCTCCGGAACGGCTCCGGCGAGATCCTGGTGAACCAGCGGCCGCTCGCCGACTACTTCCCGAGAGAGACGTACCAGAACTGGGTTACCCAGCCGCTGCTCGCCACCGATCAGGGCAGCGCGGTGGACATCGATGCCCGGGTCAAGGGCGGCGGATTGTCCGGCCAGGCCGCCGCGGTGCGGCTCGGGATCGCGCGCGCGCTGAGCGACAACGACGCGCGGCTGCGGCCGGAACTCAAGCGCCGGGGTTTCCTCACTCGGGATGCGCGGCGCAAGGAGCGCAAGAAATACGGACAGCCGGGCGCGCGGAAGCGCTTCCAGTACTCCAAGCGCTGACGATGGCTCGCCCGCTGCTTCCGAGCTTTGGCTGGCGGGCTTCCGCCTGCCGTTGATCCGATGTCCACGACCGTAACGATGCGGGACCTGCTGGAAGCAGGGCTCCACTTCGGACACGAGACGAAGTGGTGGAACCCCCGGATGCGGCCGTACATCTACGGATCGCGGAGCGGGATCCACATCGTCGATCTCAACCAGACGCTGCCGCTCTTCCGGGACGCGCTCCTCTTCATTTCGAAGCTCGGCGCCGAGGGCAAGACGATTCTCTTCGTCGGCACCAAGCGCCAGGCGCAGGAGGTCATCGCCTCCGAGGCCGCCCGGGTGGAGGCGTTCTACGTGAACCACCGGTGGCTCGGGGGACTGCTCACCAACTTCCAGACGATCCGCAAGAGCATCGCCAAGTTCCAGGAGCTGCGGGAGATCACCGAGAACGCCGATCAGGGGGGCTTCTCGAACAAGGCCTGGTCGCGCCTCGACAAGCGCCGCCGGCGGATGGAAAAGACGCTCAGCGGCATCGAGAAGATGGACCGGCTGCCCGACGCCGTCTGTATCGTGGATCCCAAGAACGAGATGATCGCGGTGCAGGAAGCGAGGAAACTCGGCATCCCGATCGTGGCGATCGTGGACACCGACTGCGATCCCGACCTCATCGACTACGTGATCCCGGGGAACGACGACGCCCTTCGGGCGATCCGCCTCTTCGCCGAGCGTATTGCGAGCGCGTTCGAGGACGGACGCCAGCTTCGCGGACTGACGGCCTTCGGAGCCGACGGGGACGGCGCGGCGCCGGACGGGGCTGCCGATGCCGCTCCGCCTGCCGAAGCCGCCACTCCGGTTTCGGGCGGCCCCGCTGCGGCCGGCCCGGGCGAGGGCAGTGCCGACGTGGGCAACTCGGCGGCCTCCGGCGAGGCGTCCGCGGCGAGCGACGCCGCGGCTCCGGCCCCGGACACCGCCGGGGCCCCGAGCACCGTCGCCAGTTCAGAAACCGAGGATCCGGCGCCGGCCACCACCGGCTGACCGGACACCTCGAGACACCGCCAAAAGGCCGCCGCCCCGGCGGCTTCAACAGGAGATTCCCCAATGGCCGCCATCAGCGCCCAGGACGTCAAGAAGCTCCGGGATCTGACCGGAGCGGGCTTCGCCGACTGCAAGAAAGCACTCGCGGACGCGGACGGAGACTTCGACAAGGCCATCCGCCTGCTGCGCGAGAAGGGCGCCGCGGCGGCGGAACGCCGCGCGGGACGAACCACCAGCGAGGGGCTCATCCACTCCTACATCCACGATCACCGGATCGGGGTGATGGTGGAGCTTTCCTGCGAGACCGATTTCGTGGCCCGGAACCAGACGTTCCGCGACCTCGCGAACGACGTGGCGATCCACATCGCCTGCGCCTATCCGGCCCCGGCAAGGTGGGTCCGGCGGGAGGACGTTCCCGAGGACGTGATCCGCGACGAGACGGACCTCATCCGCGCGCAGTTGGCGCAGGACGCAAAGAACGCCAACAAGCCGCCCGCGGTGGTTGACCGCATCGTGTCCGGAAAGCTCGACCGGTTCCTCTCCGAGCGGGTGCTCGTCGAGCAGCCGTACGCCCTCGACGACTCCAAGAAGTTGCGCGTCCAGGACCGGATCCTGGAGGCCGCGCAGGCGATCAAGGAGAACATCCAGGTGCGGCGCTTCATCCGTTTCGAACGCGGCGAACAGCTCTAGCGCTTCTCGCTTTTCGCGTCCGGTCGCGCCGAAAGCCGCGTACCATGACCGCATGAGCGGGAGCCGGCCGAACCCACCGCGCCGGGTCATGCTCAAGCTGTCGGGCCAGGCGCTCAAGGGCGAGGAACATGCCGGCATCTCCCCGGGTGAGGTGGAGCGGATGGCCGGGCTGATCGCCGCGGTCCACGCGGACGGCATCGAGACTGCCTGCGTGATCGGCGGCGGGAACATCTTCCGGGGGCTCGGCGCCGAAACCCGCGGCATGGACCGGGTCACCGCGGATTCGATGGGGATGCTCGCCACCCTGATCAACGCCCTCGCGGTCCAGGAGGCGCTCGAGAAGCGGGGTTGCCACACCCGGGTGATGTCCGCCATCACCGTCCGCCAGGTCGCCGAACCCTTCATCCGCCGGCGGGCCCTCCGGCACCTCGAGAAGGGACGGATCACCCTCTTCGCGGCGGGCACCGGAAATCCCTACTTCTCGACGGACACCGCCGCCGCGCTGCGGGCCAACGAGATTCGCGCGGACGTGCTCATCAAGGCCACCCGGGTTCCGGGGGTCTTCACCGGCGATCCGGAAAAAGACCCGGAGGCCCGGCCGATCCGCCGGCTCACCTATCTGGAAGCGATCCGTCAGGAGCTTCGCTTCATGGACACCACCGCGATCTCGCTGTGCATGGAGAACGACCTCCCGATCGTGGTGTGCCACCAGGACGACATTCAACAAGCCGCCCGGGGCGACGATGTCGGGACCCGGGTCGAAAAGCCGGCCCTCGACACGTAGGGCCGCGGGGGGAGCGGAAGCGATGGATCACCAGATTCTGGACGACCTGAACCGCCGGATGGACAAGACGGTCGAGGTGTTCGAGCACGAACTGGCTTCGGTCCGTACCGGGCGGGCGTCGGTGGCCCTGCTGGATTCGGTCCGGGTGGACTACTACGGGCAGCTCATGCCGCTGAACCAGGTCGCCACCCTGAAGACGCCGGACGCGAGCACCATCACCGTGCAGCCCTGGGAGCGGAACCTGTTGCCCGCGATCGACAGGGCGATCCGGGCGGCCGATCTCGACCTGAACCCGGCCTCCGACGGGACCTTGCTCCGCATCCCCATCCCCCCGCTCAGCCAGGAGCGGCGGAAGCAGCTCGCGAAGAGCATCAGCCGGATGGCGGAGGAGCACAAGAACGCGCTCCGGCAGGTCCGGCGGGACGCCAACCAGCGCGCCAAGAAACTGGTCAAGAGCAAGGAGCTGTCCGAGGACCTCGAGCACGACCTCGAGGCCGAGGTGCAAAAGGCCACCGACGCCCATGTGAAGCGGGTTGCCGAAATCGCGTCCCGCAAGGAGGCGAGCATCCTCTCGGTCTGAATGGCTGCGCCGTACTCCTATCTCACTCACCTCGAGTGCTCGAAGACCGGGCATCGCCACGACGCCTTCGCACCCCAGAACCTCTCGAACGAGAAGCACCCGCTGCTCGCCTGCTACGACCTCGAAGCGGCGGCGCGGACGTTCACCCCGGCGTCCATCAAGGACCGGCCCTTCGATCTCTGGCGCTACCACGAGGTCCTGCCGATCCAGGAGGAGCGCCACTGCCTGAAGCTCGGGGAGGGCGGCACGCCGCTGCACCCGGCCCCCACCCTGGGCACCGAACTCGGGATCCGGGAACTCCTCATCAAGGACGAGGGGATGAACCCCACCGGGAGCTTCAAGGACCGGGGGCTCTGCCTGGCGGTCTCGGCGGCGTACCAGTTCGACGCTCCCGGAATTGCGCTCCCCTCGGCGGGGAACGCCGGGGGGGCGGCCGCCGCCTACGCGGCCCGGGCCGGGATCGAGTGCGTGGTCGCGGTGCCCCGCGACTGTCCCGAGGTGAACCGGATCGAGGCGTCCGTGTACGGGGCCGAAGTCCACTCCATCGACGGTCTCATCTCCGATGCGGGCCGCATGATCGCGGAACTCGCGCCGGGTCGCGGCCTCTTCGAGGTGGCCACGCTGAAGGAGCCCTACCGCATCGAGGGCAAGAAGACGATGGGCTACGAGGTCTTCGAGCAGCTCGGACG
>CAYUVU010000073.1:0-2126 GCA_964448205.1 uncultured Acidobacteriota bacterium | reverse complement strand
GTGGAAGAAGACGGCTTCCTCGATGGCCGGCACCACCGCGTGCCCGGCGCCGCCGAGCATGGCGTGATAGGGCCAGATGACCAGCACGTACTTTCCCTGTGACTCCAGCCGGCGGCAGTAGTGGAGCGCGTGGCGGGAGAGGGCCTGCTCGTCGAGCCCGGCAGCCGTGGCCGCGTCGGGATTGACCCGGTAACGGCCCGTTTCGAGGTCATCGGAGGTGATCGCCGTGTACGGCGCGGGCGGGTTCCCGTCCTGGTCGAGGAAGAAATGGGCGTGGAAAACCTGGATCGCGGTGTGGGTGTCGAGCGTCAGGACGATCTCGCTGATGCGGTCCAGGTGGCTGTAGAGGAACTGGCAGAGGCGCCACGAGTCCTTCACCGCACCGAGTCCCGACCGGCCGGCGACGAAGAGTTCGCCCCCCGGCAGGCAGAAGGTGTTCTGGCAGTCCACCAGCAGGAGTCCGACGCGCGGCGCGTCGCCGGCCGCGGGAGTGAGCCCGTGCCGCCGGGCCCAGGCGCGGGCTTCCGCCGCCCGGGTCTCGTAGGGGACCCGGTAGAGCTGACCGACGCGCTCGGAATCGAAGAAATCGGGAATCGGAAGCGTTTCCGGCATGGAAGAGAAACGGGGAGATTCGCCCCGGACGCTGTCGGTTTAGGCTAACACCCGATGCTCGATCCCGACCTGATACGGCGGGACCCCGAGGGGACCGCCGAGCGCCTCCGCAACCGCGGCCACAGCGGGGACCTCTCCGCGATTCTGAGTCTGTTCGAGGAGCGGCGCCAACTCCAGGCGTCGATCAGCGACCTCCGGGCGGGGCTCAAGGCGCGGAACCGGGAAGTCGGAGCGCTCTACCGGGCCGGGGAGAAGGAGGCCGCCGACCGGCTGCGCGAGGAGCTCGCGCGGGCGCCCGACGAGGTTTCCGAGAAGGAAGAGCGGATGCGTTCCGCCGAACAGCAGCTCGAGGAGAGCCTGCTCGAGCTTCCCAACCTGGCTCACGAGAGCGTGCCGGTCGGCCTCGATGAGGAGGCCAACCAGGAGATCCGGCGCACCGGGTCCCCGCGCTCCTTCGATTTCGAGCCCAGACCGCATCACGAACTGGGCACGGCGCTGGGAATGCTGGATCTGCCCCGCGCCGCGAAGCTCAGCGGGTCCCGTTTCGCAATCCTGACCGGGGCCGGGGCGCGCCTCGAGCGGGCGCTCATCCAGTTCATGCTCGACGTCCAGACGAAGGAACGCGGGTACGAGGAGGTCTGGCTCCCCTTCCTCGTCGCCTCGCGGTCCCTGGTCGGCACCGGTCAGCTGCCGAAGTTCGCGGACGACCTCTTCAAGGCGGAGGGACGCGATCTCTACCTGATTCCCACGGCCGAGGTTCCCCTCACCAACCTGCACGCCGGAGAAACCCTCTCGGCCGACGAACTGCCAAGACGCTTCGTGTCCTATACCCCGTGCTTCCGGGCCGAGGCCGGCGCCCACGGCAAGGACACCCAGGGACTCATCCGCCAGCACCAGTTCGACAAGGTGGAACTCGTCAAGGTCACCGACGACGAAACCTCGTTCGACGAGCTCGAGGGACTCACCCGGGATGCCGAGCACATCCTGGACCTCCTGGAACTCCCTTACCGGGTGGTTCTTCTCTCCACCGGAGACATGGGAGGAGCGGCCACCAAGACCTACGACATCGAGGTCTGGCTGCCGTCGCAGGGGACCTACCGGGAGATCAGCTCCTGCAGCAACTGCGGCGACTACCAGGCGCGCCGCGCCAGGATCCGCTATCGCCCGGCGCCCGGCGAAAAAGCCCGCTTCTGCCACACGCTGAACGGCTCGGGCCTCGCCATCGGCCGCACCTGGCTCGCGATCCTCGAGAACTACCAGCAGGCCGACGGCAGCGTCACCGTCCCCGAGATCCTCCGCCCCTACCTCGACAACCTCGAAGCCTGGCGCCCCGCGTAGGGACCGGCGGTCTTCAGACCGGCACGCGGCGCGCAGCGCCGCAAAGCGCGTAGGGCCGGGATGGCCAGATGGCGCACCCGGCTTGGACCGCCGGTCTCCGACCGGCACGCGCGGCGCTCCGCGCCGCGCACGTCGTAGCTCCCCCCGGACAACACGGCTCCCGCCTCGGCGTGGAA
>CAYUVU010000072.1:0-9137 GCA_964448205.1 uncultured Acidobacteriota bacterium | reverse complement strand
GTGCCGGCTGAAGCCGGCGTTCCAAGCCGCCCCTACCGCCGTCCCTTCCGGGGCAGCTTCTCGTCGGCCATCGCCGCGTGGTAGACGAAAGCGGCAACCACCACCGCGTTCTTCTTGAGGTCGTCGATCGGCAGGGTGTCGTAGAAGTCGAGGTTCGTGTGGCCGCCGGTGCCGCCCACCCGCGCCTGCAGGAACTGGAAGCCCGGCAGCCCGGCGTCGTCGAACGCCACGTGGTCGGTGCTGCCCACGCTGGCGGGCGCCAGCGTCGTCATCCCGAAATCGTGGAAGGGCGCCATCCACGCCTCGAAGATCGGACGCACGTGCTCGTTCTCCTGGAGCCAGACGCCCCGGTAGCGGCCGGGGCCGTAGTCCTGGTTGAAGTACGCGGAGAAGGTGTCGTAACCGGGTTTCGCCCCTGTCTCCGGATCGCCGAAGTGCTGCTTCACGTAGGCCCGCGACCCGAAGATGCCCTGCTCCTCTCCGGACCAGAGCGCGATCCGGATGGTCCGGCGCGGCTCGGCGCCGACCGCCTTCAGGATGCGCATCGCCTCGAGCATCACCGCCACCCCCGAGCTGTTGTCGCTGGCGTTCGGGCTCGCGTGCCAGGTGTCGAAGTGGGCGCCCAGCATCACCAGCTCGTGGGCGAGGTCGGTCCCCGGGATCTCACCCAGGACGTTCCGGGCCTCGCTCGCCGCCTCGCCGTGCCGGTTCCGGACCTCCAGTTCGATCGTGACGGGGACTTCGCGCCGCCGGATCCGGTACATCCGGTTGTAGTGCCCGGGGGTGATCGCGATGACGGGCAGGGAGGACAGCGTCGCCTCGCGGTCCCACATGTCCACCTTGGCGCCGGGGCGGGCGAACCCCCGGACGGCCCCCGGCCAGCCGCTCCGTGACTCGAGCACCGCGGCGGCTCCCTCGTCGACGTAGAACCGGAGTCGTTCGACCGGGCTCAGGACGTCCGGGTGCGGCGGAAGGTCCGCGTACTCGCTCGTGAAGAGCGGGTCCGCCGCCAGCCTCGGCAGCACGTTCGCCGCGAGCTGCTCCATCTGCTCGTCGGTGCGTTCGGGCGTCCCGGTGGCGAAGCGGGTCCGGTCCACCGCCGCCGGGGGCGTCGAGAGGACCGCCTTCCCCCGGAGTTTTCCGCGCAGGGCATCGAGGTCGCCCCGCGTCCGCACGTCGGCGATGACGACCTCCAGCGTCTTGAGCCCCCCGGTCCCCGGCGTGTGCGCGATGGGATAGCCGACCAGCGTCTGGTACGCCGGTTCCCGCATGTGCAGCGAGAAGTACTCGTTGTCCCAGCTCGCCCCGTAGTTCATGAAGGGCTCGCGGATCGTGTTCACGAGCCCGATCTCGGCCATCTCCTCGAGCACCCAGCGCTGGGCCCGGTCCATCGCCGCCGAGTTGGTGAGCCGGCCCCCGATCACGTCGGTCAGGTAGGACAGGGTGTCCGGCAACTGGGAGCGGTGGAGTCCCTCCTCCCGGATCTTCGCGACCATCTCCCGGTCCACGGGGAAGGGGTCCTGGGCCGCCGCGGCGGTGACGCCGAAGACCGCCGCACCCGCGATCGACGCCCGGATCAGGTACTGCCTCATGTTCGCCTCCGATCCGCGGCCCGGGCGCGGCCGGCGCGGGCCCGCGGGTCAGCGGAAAGGGTACTTTCGGGGCCGCCGCCGCCGGAATCGCGCGCCCTAGAATGGGTCGGTGAACGTGTCGCGGGACGCCGGTGAACGCGTGGCGAGGCCGTCGGGGACGGTTGCCGCAGGCCGGCACATCCTGGGGAAGGGCCGCCGGCATGTCGCCACGGGCCGGACGACGGCCTTCCGGGCGGCCGTGTTCGGGATCAACGACGGCCTGGTCTCGAATACGGCGCTGATCCTGGGCGTGGGCGGGGCGACCGACGATTCCGGCTTCGTGCTGCTGGCCGGCGCCGCCGGCCTGATCGCCGGATCCCTTTCCATGGCGGCCGGGGAGTACCTGTCGGTGCGGTCCCAGATCGAGATGCTGGAGAAACAGCTCGCCGGCGAAGAGCTGGGGATCGGTCCCGGGGACGTGGATTCCCCCTTCGCGGCCGCCATCTCCTCCTTCCTGAGCTTCGCCGTGGGCGCGGCCGTTCCGCTCCTCCCCTTCGCGGTGACGGGAGGGACGACGGCGCTCGCCGCCGGGGCGTCGCTGGCGCTCCTCGCGCTGTTCCTCGCGGGCGCCGCGGCCAGTCTCTTCACCGGACGCGGCGCGGTCTTCAGCGGCCTGCGCATGGCTGCCATCGGCGGCGGCGCGGCGGCCGTCACCCACGCCGTGGGCCGCCTGTTCGGCGTCGCGATCGGCTGATTCGCGGCCTGTCGTTGGTAAGATCATCGGCTGCTTTCGGCTAGCCCGCTCGAGGCGGTCTGAGCGCCTGGATCGCAGGTCCGATCCCGGCGCCGAGCGCGGCGCATTCACTGTTTTCCAGCACAGGAGAGAGAGGCGTATTCCATGGCAAACCAAGCCCCGACGAACCGATTCTGGTGGCCCGACCTGTTGGACCTCGGCCCGCTGCGCCAGCAGGCGCCCGCGTCCAGCCCGATGGGCGACGACTTCAACTACGCGGCCGAGTTCGCGACCCTCGATCTCGCCGCGGTGAAGAAGGACATCGAGGCGGTGATGACCGCCTCGCAGGACTGGTGGCCGGCGGACTACGGCCACTACGGGCCGCTCATGATCCGGATGGCGTGGCACGGCGCGGGCACCTACCGCGTCGCGGATGGCCGGGGCGGCGCCCGGGGCGGGCAGATGCGGTTCGAGCCGCTGAACAGCTGGCCGGACAACGCCAACCTGGACAAGGCGCGCCGGCTGATCTGGCCGGTCAAGGCGAAGTACGGCCGCAAGCTCTCGTGGGCCGACCTGATGATCCTGACCGGGAACGTCGCGCTCGAGTCCATGGGCTTCGAGACCTTCGGCTTCGCCGGCGGACGGGTGGACGAGTGGGAGGCCGACCAGACCTACTGGGGGCCGGAGACCGAATGGCTCGCCGACGAGCGCTACAGCGGCGACCGGGACCTCGCCGACCCGCTGGGCGCGGTGCAGATGGGCCTGATCTACGTGAACCCCGAGGGGCCCAACGGGACACCCGACCCCCTGGCCGCGGCCCGCGACATCCGCGAGACGTTCCGCCGCATGGCCATGGACGACACCGAGACGGTGGCGCTCATCGCCGGGGGCCACACCTTCGGCAAGACCCACGGCGCCGTCAAGGAGGAGAACGTGGGGCCGGACCCGGCGGGCGCGCCCACCGAACAGCAGGGCCTCGGCTGGAAGAACAAGGCCGGCTCGGGCTGCCCCTTCACGAGCGGGCTCGAAGGCGCCTGGTCCGCGAACCCGGTGCGTTGGACGTCCCAGTTCTTCGACAACCTGTTCGGGTTCGAGTGGGAGCTCTCGAAGAGCCCCGCCGGGAAGCACCAGTGGGTGCCGGCGGGCGGGCAGGGGGCCGGCCTGGTGCCGGACGCCCAGGACCGCTCGAAGCGGCACACGCCGGTCATGCTCACCACGGACCTCTCGCTGCGGTTCGACCCCGAGTACTCGAAGATCTCGAAGCGGTTCCACGAGAACCCGGAGGAGTTCAAGGTCGCCTTCGCCAAGGCTTGGTTCAAGCTCACGCACCGCGACATGGGACCGCGCTGCCGCTACGTGGGCAGTGAGGTCCCCGACGAGGCGCTGATCTGGCAGGACCCGGTGCCGGCGGTGGACCACGAGCTGATCGACGCCGCGGACGCCGCGGCGCTCAAGGCCGAGGTCCTCGCGAGCGGCTTGGGCGTTTCGGAGCTGGTCCGCACCGCCTGGGCGTCGGCGTCGACGTTCCGGAGCACCGACCTGCGCGGCGGCGCCAACGGCGCGCGCGTGCGCCTCGCGCCGCAAAAGGACTGGGAGGTGAACAACCCGGCCGAACTGGCGAAGGTGCTCGGCGTCCTCGAGGGGATCCGGAGCAGCTTCAACGGCTCGCAGACCGGCGGGAAGCGGGTCTCGCTGGCCGACCTGATCGTGCTGGCGGGCGCCGCGGCCGTCGAGGCGGCGGCGAAGGCCGCCGGCCACGAGGTGGAGGTCCCCTTCACTCCCGGGCGCACCGACGCTTCCGGGGAGCAGACCGACGCGGACTCGTTCGCCGTGCTCGAGCCGGCCGCGGACGGTTTCCGGAACCACTTCACGAGCGGCAGCCTGCGCCCGCCGGCGGAAGCGCTGGTGGACAAGGCGAGCACGCTGAACCTGACCGCGCCCGAGATGACCGCGCTGGTCGGCGGGATGCGGGCCCTGGGCGCGAATTCCGGCAGCAATGGCGACGGCGTCTTCACCGACCGCCCCGGCACGCTCAGCAACGACTTCTTCGTGAACCTGCTCGACATGTCCACCGCGTGGTCGAAGTCGGCCGATAGCGAAGGGCTCTACGAGGGCCGCGACCGCGGCACGGGCGAACTGAAGTGGACCGCTTCGCCGGTCGATCTCATCTTCGGGTCGAACTCCGAGCTCCGCGCGATCGCCGAGGTCTACGGGGCCGACGACGGAGGAGCGCAGCTCGTGCGTGACTTCGCCGCCGCCTGGGACAAGGTCATGAGCCTCGACCGCTTCGACGTCGCCTAGCCCGTCCCCCCGTTCGTTCCCCAAGGAGGCGCCTGCGATGGCGAAACGACCGAGATTCCTGCTTGCCGCGCTGGCGATCGCCATGGCGGCGGTCCTGCCGGCGAGCCCGGCGCTTGCCCAGGGTGAGGCGAAGTCCAACCGCTTCTGGTGGCCCGAGCAACTGGACCTCGGTCCGCTGCGCCAGCACGCGGCCGAGTCCGATCCGCTGCGCGGCGACTTCGACTACGCCGAGGCGTTCCGCAGCCTCGACCTCGCCGCGCTGAAGCGGGACATCGAGGCCGTGATGACCACGTCCCAGGACTGGTGGCCCGCGGACTACGGGCATTACGGACCGCTCTTCATCCGCATGGCCTGGCACAGCGCGGGCACCTATCGGGTGGAGGACGGCCGGGGCGGCGCCGGCGGCGGCCAGCAGCGGTTCGAACCGCTCAACAGTTGGCCGGACAACGCGAACCTCGACAAGGCGCGGCGGCTCCTCTGGCCGGTCAAGGCGAAGTACGGCCGGAAGATCTCGTGGGCGGACCTCATGGTCCTGACCGGGAACGTCGCGCTGGAGTCCATGGGGTTCCGGACCTTCGGTTTCGCCGGCGGACGCGAGGACGACTGGGAGGCCGATCTCGTGTACTGGGGACCGGAAACCGCATGGCTCGCCGACGAGCGCTACAGCGGCGACCGGCAGCTCGAGAAGCCGCTCGGCGCGGTGCAGATGGGGCTGATCTACGTGAATCCCGAGGGGCCGAACGGCAATCCGGACCCGCTCGCGGCGGCCCGCGACATCCGGGAGACCTTCGGCCGCATGGCGATGAACGACGAGGAGACCGTCGCGCTCATCGCCGGCGGGCATTCCTTCGGCAAGGCCCACGGCGCCGCCCGGGCGGGCGACTGCGTGGGCGTCGAGCCGGCGGGCGCGGACATCGAGGCGCAGGGCTTCGGCTGGACGAGCACGTGCGGCTCCGGCGCCGGCGGCGACACGATCACGAGCGGCCTCGAGGGCGCCTGGTCCGCCAGCCCGGTGACCTGGACGTCCCAGTTCCTCGACAACCTGTTCGGCTTCGAGTGGGTGCAGACCCGGAGCCCCGGCGGCGCGGTCCAGTGGATTCCCGCGGACGGCCAGGGGGCCGACCTGGTCCCGGACGCCCACGACCCGGAGAAGCGGCACGCGCCGATCATGCTGACCACGGACCTCGCGCTGCGGTTCGACCCCGCGTATGGGGAGATCGCCAGGCGCTTCCACGAGAACCCGGAGGCGTTCGAACTCGCGTTCGCCAAGGCCTGGTTCAAGCTGACGCACCGCGACATGGGGCCGCGCGCCCGCTACCTCGGCCCCGAGGTCCCGGACGAGGTGCTGATCTGGCAGGACCCGGTGCCCGCCGTGGACCACGAGCTGATCGACGCGTCGGACGCCGCGGAGTTGAAGTCGGCCGTTCTCGCCTCGGGGCTCACCGTGCCCGAACTGGTCCGCACCGCGTGGGCGTCGGCCGCCTCGTTCCGGGGCACCGACCTGCGTGGCGGGGCCAACGGGGCGCGGGTGCGCCTCGCGCCGCAGAAGGACTGGGAGGTCAACGACCCGGCGGCGCTGGCGGGCGTGCTGGAACGCCTGGAGGCGGTCCGGACCGGCTTCAACGACGCGCAGACCGGCGGCAAGCGGGTCTCGCTCGCTGACCTCATCGTGCTGGGCGGCGCGGCCGCCATCGAGCGGGCGGCGGCGGACGCCGGCCACGAGGTGCGGGTCCCCTTCACGCCCGGGCGCACCGATGCATCCCGGGAGCAGACCGACGTGGACTCGTTCGCCGTGCTGGAACCGGCCGCCGACGGGTTCCGCAACTACTTCGGCGACGGCAACCGGCGGTCACCGGCGGAGATGCTGGTGGAGCGCGCGAACCTGCTGACGCTGACGGTTCCCGAGATGACCGCCCTGGTGGGCGGCATGCGGGCGCTGGGCGCCAACGCCGGGGACAACGCGCAAGGCGTCTTCACCGACCGTCCGGGCACGCTCAGCAACGACTTCTTCGTGAACCTGCTCGACATGTCCACCCAGTGGTCGAAGGCATCCGGTTCCGAGGGCGTCTACGAGGGCCGCGACCGCGGCACGGGCGAGCTGAAGTGGACCGCCTCGCCGGTGGACCTCATCTTCGGCTCGAACTCGGAACTGCGGGCGATTGCCGAGGTCTACGGCGCCGACGACGGCGGGGAGCGGTTCGCCCGCGACTTCGTCGCCGCCTGGGACAAGGTCATGACCCTCGACCGCTTTGACGACTAGGGAGTAGCGAGGGCGCGGGGGCCGCCCGTCTCCAACCGGCACGCGCGGTGCTCCACACCGCGCACGGCGCAACGCTCGTCAGCCTGACAGCACCCCCGGCTTGGAACGCCGACCTCCGGTCGGCACGCGGCCCGCAGGGCCGCGAAGCGCGTAGGGCCGTTTGGCCGGATGGCGCCCCCGGCTTGGAACGCCGGCCTCCGGCCGGCATCGCCCGCGTCAGCGGGCGAAACGCACGACGCCCCTCAGTCCGCGTCCGTCACCAGCCGCCGCCCGTTCAGCGGCTGCACCGGGCGGTTGTTGACCGGGAAGAGCGCGCTGAACGCTTCGATCTGTTCCCGCGAGGCCGTCACCGGCTCGGTCATCACCAGCCAGGACACGCCCTCCGAACACGGCGGCGTGGTGAGCGATCCCGGATAACGCCAGGTCGTCCGCCGCTCGGGGAGGAGCGCGTTCGCGTCCACCGTCCCCGCAACCAGCGCGGCGGGTCCCGCCTCCGCCGGCAGGTGGCGCCAGACCGGAGCGAGGGCCTCGTTCGCTGCGCCCTCCTCGAGAAACACGCCGACTACGGCGAGCGCACCGTTGGCGTCGGCGTGGACCAGGTGCAGCTCCAGAGGAAAGTCCGCGCCGTCCACGGTGTGCTCGCTCCGGTGGTGGAGGTGAAACTGCTTGAGCTCGTAGCGCGTCCCGTCGAGGACGATGCCGCTCCCGGCCTGGTAGTCCACCTGGATGGTGTTGCCGGTGTTCAGGATGAAGATCGGGCTCGGCGCGTAGTCGAAGCCAATCTCGGACAGGTCCGCCCGTTCGGCGCCCGTCAGGTCGATCGGCGACTGCTCGCGGCCGTTGCTGCACACGGCGAACGCAGGGTCCAGCGAACCCCAGTGGCCGGGGCCGAGCCCGCCCTCGTATCCCCAGTGGGTCATTTTCCCTGCGTAGTGTGTAATTGATCGTGTCCGTGCCCGGCCCGGCGGCCGGGTCACTGGGGAAGGGGGATGCGGTCATGATCGAGTGGCTCGGGATCGGCCACCTGTTCGAGCTCTCCGGGACGGAGAAGATTCTGGGGTTCCTCACCCCTCTGGTGGTCTTCGCCGCGTTCTTCCTGGCGCAGCTCATCCTGCCGGGGCGGTGGGTTCCCGGCTACGTCGTCGATGCGGAGACGGGCCAACCCCGCAAGTACCGGCTGAACGGCCTGCTGGTCTTCGTGATCGCCCTGATCGTGTGGGCGTTCGAGCTCACCGGGATGCCGCGGGACTGGTTCTACCGGTCCTCGCTCTACGCCATCGCCGGCGGAACGGTCCTCACGATCGTCCTCACGACCCTGGCGGTGTTCAGCCAGCCCGAGGGCAAGGTCAGGAGCCGGTTCCTGGCGTGGTGGTTCGGACGGGCGCAGGAACTGCAGCTCTTCAACCACCGCTTCGACGTGAAGATGTGGTTCTACGTGGTCGGCGGGACGATGCTCTCGCTGAACGCCCTGTCCGGCGCCGCCTACCACTACGAGCTCTTCGGCGAGGACTCCAATCCGGGCGTCTTCGTGTACGCGGGCTTCTACACGTTCTACGTCCTGGACTACTTCATCTTCGAGCGCGTCCAGCTCTACACCTACGACCTGATCCACGAGAACGTCGGCTTCAAGCTCTTCTGGGGCGGCCTCGTGGTCTACGGATGGATGTTCATCCTCCCGCTCTGGGGCATGGCCGTGGTCCCGAACCCGGGGTTTTCGCCGGGTTGGACGAACGTCTGGCTCATCGGGACGGTGGCGCTGTTCCTCTTCGGGTGGGGCATCTCGCGCGGCGCCAACCTGCAGAAGTACGCCTTCAAGCGTTGGCCCGACCGCAAGTTCCTGGGCATCGAGCCCGAGGTCATCGAGGCCGGCGACCGCCGGATCCTGTGCAGCGGTTTCTGGGGCGTCGCCCGCCATTTCAACTACCTCGGCGAGGGATTCCTGGGGCTGTCGATCGCACTGGTCTTCGGCCACTTCACGAATCCGTGGGCCTGGACCTACTTCGTCTTCGTCGTCTCGTTCTTTACTTACCGCCAACGTGACGACGACGCGCACTGCGCCCTGAAATACGGCCCCGAGAAGTGGGCCGAGTACCAGGCGCGGGTGAAGTACCGGATCCTCCCCGGGATCTACTGAGCGCCGGCTGGGACGCTGTCCCGCGGGACGGCGTGCCGGCTTGGAACGCCGGTCTCCGACCGGCACGCGCGGCGCTCCGCACCGCACTTTCCCGGTTCCAAGGGGTTCCGCAGAGTGCCATGATGTTCCCCTATACGG